>NZ_JAODJG010000034.1:0-132807 GCF_028156745.1 Streptococcus gwangjuensis | reverse complement strand
GAATGATGTCTTAACTTTTTCGTAGACGTGCTCTGTATCTCCATTTGGAAGTTTCTTAGTTTCTACGAAGCGGTAACCTGGAATATCTTTCTTAGATTGTTCGCCATCTTCACTTGGATTTCCTGGAATTTCGTTTCCTTCTTTATCCTTGAATGATGTCTTAACTTTTTCGTAGATGTGTTTTGTATTTCCTTTTTCGTCTACTTCAGTTTTAACAATCTTGTATCCTGGGATATCTTTAGTTGGTTTAGTTCCATCTTCTGTTGGTGAAAGTGGGTTGCCATCTTTATCAACGAATGAAGTATCAGGACGAACTGTTGGAGTGTAAGTAGCTGTTACTGGTGTACCATTCTTATCTACACGTTTAACGGTTACGCCTGTTGCTTTACCTACGAAGTCAGGTTCTGGGGTGAAGGTTACTTTACCGTTTTCATCGATTGTGTATGTTCCTTCACCTGGTACTTTCTTCTCAGTTGTGCCATCGTCAAATGTTGGTTTAACAGTTTCATCGATTTCAACTGGAACTTCCTTACCGTTGATTGTAACTTTTCCACCTTCAAATGTTGGTGTGCCTTCTTGAGGTTGTCCTTTAGGACCTTCTGATTCAGAATCTTTTGAAGTTGGTGTTACTGGAACGACTACAGGAGTGTACTTAGCTGTGATTGGTGTGCCGTTCTTATCTACACGTTTAACAGTTACACCTGTTGCTTGACCAGTGAATGTTTTCTCTGGGGTGAAGGTTACTTTACCGTTCTCGTCGATTGTGTATGTTCCTTCGCCTGGTACTTTCTTCTCAGTTGTGCCATCTTCGAATGTTGGCTTAACAGTTTCGTCGATTTCTACAGTTTTTTCTTCACCATTTACAGTAACTTTTCCACCTTTAAATGTTGGTGTTCCTTCTTGAGTAGCACCTTGAACATTTGTAGTGATGACATCTGAACTTGTTGGTGTTGCTGGTTTCACAACTGGTGTGTAAGTAGCTTTAACTGGCGTGCCGTTCTTATCTTCGCGTTGAACTGTGACACCTGTTCCTTTACCTGTGAAGTTCTTTTCTGGGGTGAATGTAACTGTTCCATCTGGAGCTACTGTGTATGTTCCTTCACCTTCGATAGTTACTGAATCAACTGGATCTCCTGTTTTCGGATCTACCAATTTAGCTGGTTTATCTTCATCAATTTCAACAGTTTTTTCTTCACCATTTACAGTAACTTTTCCACCTTGGAATACTGGTTTGCCTGTTTGAGTTGAACCTTGGATATCTTCAGTTACTGCGTCTGTTCCTGTTGGTGTTGCTTTCTTAACAACTGGAGTGTATTTAGCTGTTACTGGTGTGCCGTTCTTATCTTCGCGTTGAACTGTAACACCTGTTCCTTTACCTGTGAAGTTCTTTTCTGGGGTGAAGGTTACTGTTCCATCTGGAGCTACTGTATATGTTCCTTCACCTTCGATAGTTACTGAATCAACTGGATTTCCTGTTTTTGGATCTACCAATTTAGCTGGTTTATCTTCATTGATTTCAACAGTTTTCTCTTTACCATCGATTGTTACTGTTCCACCCTTGAATTCAGGTTTACCTGTTTGAGTTGAACCTTGAATATTTTCAGTTACAGCATCTGTTCCTGTTGGTGTTACTGGTTTAACTTCCGGTGTGTATGTAGCTTTAGCTGGTGTGCCGTTCTTATCTTGACGAACTACCTCAACACCTTTGGCTACTCCTGTAAATTGTGGTTCTGGCTTGAATGTTACTGTTCCATCTGGAGCTACTGTGTATGTTCCTTCACCTTCTACAGTGACTGAATCAACTTGTTCTCCAGTTTTTGGATCTACCAATTTAGCTGGTACTGTATCGTCGATTTCAACAGTTTTCTCTTCACCGTTAACCATAGCTGTTCCACCTTGGAATACTGGTTTGCCTGTTTGAGTTGCACCTTGAACATCTACAGTTTTAGCTGGTTCTGCTGTTGGTGTTACAGGTACGATAGATGGAGTATAAGTTGTAGAAACTTTTGTTCCATTTGCGTCCTCTGCTTGAACATCAGCAGGTGTAACATTACCTGTGTAAGATTTATCTGTTGGTGTGAAGGTTACTTCACCTGTTGCTGGATCAATTGAGTAAGTACCTACTGGAGTTACTCCGTCCTCAGCATATGCTGGAGTTGTTTGACCAGCTGGAACTTCATTTCCTTCTTTATCAAGAAGCTTGTAAGAGTTCTCTTTGATTGGAGCAATAGTGTCTCCAGGAGCGAATGTTGGAGTTCCTTTTTGAGTTTCACCTTGGATAGCTTCTGATGTAGCCGGTTCTGCTGTTGGAACTACCGGAGTAATCTTCGGTGTGTAAGTTGTTTCTACAGCTGTACCATTCTTATCTTTAGCTTGAACTCGTACTGGTTGTACTTCACCTGAATATGTCTTATCTGTTGGTTCGAATACTGCAACAGCTTTTCCATCTACAGTTTTAAGAGTGTACTTACCAATTACGTTTCCTTCTGGATCTTTAGCTGGTACTTCAGTAGCTGGTTGTCCATCTTCACCTAGAAGTGTGTAAGTAGCTGGATCGATATCTACAGATTTTTCTTCTCCAGCAATTGTAGTCTTACCAGGAGCAAACGAAACTGTATTTTCTTGAGTTGCACCTTGAACATCGACAGATTTTGCCGGTTCTGCTGTTGGTGTTACACCTACGATTGTTGGGGTGTAAGTTGTCTTAACTTTAGTTCCATTTTTATCTTCAGCTTGTACATTTGCTGGTTGCACTGGTCCTACATAAGTTTTATCTGTTGGAGTGAATGTTACTTCTCCTGTTGTTGGATCAACAGTGTAAGTACCAACCTTGTTTCCATTTGGATCCAAAGCATCAACTGGTCCAGTTGCTTCTGAGCCATCTGGATTCAATAGTTTGACAGAACCCTCTTTGATTGGAACTTCAGAATTTCCTTCTGTAAATGTTGGTGTTCCTTTTTGTATTTCACCTTGAATACCAGTTGAAGTAGCTGGGTCTGCTGTTGGTGTAACTGGAGTTACAGTTGGTGTATAAGTAGTAGTAGCTGTAGCCATTACAGGATTGCCGTCTTTATCTTGACCTACTTGTGCTGTTAGGGATACACCTACTCCTGTTGCAGTTCCTGTAAATGTTGGAAGTGGTTGGAATGTTACTTCTCCTGTTGTTGGATTGATTGTGTAAGTTCCTTGCCCTTCTACGGTTACAGATGTTGCATCAGTTGGTTGTCCAGTAGCTGGATCAACTAATTTAGCTGGATATTGTGCACTTGGTGTTACTGGTGTTGGATTCTCTGTATCTGCACCTGCTGTAAATGTTGGAGTTTTCTTCTGTGCTTTACCTTGTACATCTGTTGATGTTTCTGGATCAGCTGTGATTTCTTTTGGAGTTACCGTTGGAATGTAAACAGCATCCATTGTTTTCTTAGCAGCTGAGTGCGTACCATCATTGATGTTTTCAAGTCCATGTTGATCTGTTAATGCAGTCCATCCAGTTGATTGACCATTTGAGTCTACAGCACGTAATACGATACCATCAGCTTTACCTACGAAGTTAGCTTCTGGAGTGAATATAACCTTGTCATCTGTTACTGTATATGTACCTTGACCTGGAACTTTGAGAGTGTCAACTAGGTTGTCACCATCAACAATTTTTACGCCACCTTGAGCTTTCTTAGTAGTTTCAGCACTGATTACGTTACTTTGTTCGGTGTAGTGAATTTTACCGTATGAGTTGAATGTGGTTTTACCATTGTTTGAACCCAAGTCAGATGCATCGTCACCTAATGGACGTGTTCTGAACTCGATACCAACTGATTGAGTTTCACCTTGTTTACCAGTAGTTTCTTCTTTATCTCCACGAGGAGGTAAAGCAACTTGGATTTGGTTATCCTCAACTTCTCCTGAGAAGGCAATTCCCACTGGTTTTTCAACTTGTTTTCTATCTGTCGCAATACGAGTACGGAAGTTAACTATATCTTTAGTAGTATCAATAACTTGAGTATTACTGAAAACAAGTTCTACTTCTTGGTCTTTTCCTGTTACTTCAACGATATTAGATGCTTCACCTTCATCGAATTTACCGTTGTTGTTAAAGTCGATAAATCCACGCACATAAGCAGGTCCTACTGTACCTCTATAGTTATCATTTCCGTTTGCTGAAGCACGCACTTTAACACGGTATGTGTTATCTGCTCCTTGGACTAATTTAACTTCTGGCTCACCATTATCTACATTAGTGTGAACATTGTCTGGAGCAATAAGTTGAGCCACACCTTCATCTCCTTGCTCTTTTGTATCATCTGAATCGATTCCACGTACTCGTGTACCAGATACTGAATCAATATCCGCTTTGACAGTCCCTAGGTAAGGTTGCTGAATTTGGTTAATTTGACCTGTTTTATAATCTTTAGATTGTGTTCTTATGTAGTGTTCAGCTGCTCCATATGATTCTGGAAGATCTCCAAAGTCAGAGAATTTAATACCAATCATAGATGACTGTTCACCAGAAGACATAATATAGAAGCCAATTTCAGAAACATTTGCAGAGGACACAATTGGAGTTGCTGAACGTGTGTTCATGTATCCTCCAAAAACTTGTGATCCTAAACCTGCAGTTGCTGCATCTTTAGTAGCAAACATTTTGCCATCAAGAGCATTTCGCAACTCTTCTGTAGTCCATTTGTTTAAATTTCCACCCCACTCATTTAATCTATTAAATTTAGGATGTGGTTTATACATGTCAGTATGACCATTAGTAGAACCAACAACTCCTGCTAGGTCCCAAGGTGTCCCGTTAGTTGTATAGATTTCTGTCTCTAAATCACCGATATCTTCACCTGATGTCATAACGATACCAGGTTTCACAGGCTTACCATTATATGTAGCTTCAATATTAAACTTGATACCAACGATTTGTCCTTGGCGACCAACACCCGTATCATCTGTACCTGATATAGTTGTTTTTGAGTTACCTGTATCTAATCCAGCGTTTTTAACGTGTGTATAACCAGTTTGTTTATTACCACTAATACCTGTAGAATATGGATTTTTGGTAACCTGGTTAAAGATATTTTCTTCGTTCGGTTTATATGATGATTCATACTTAGTTCCCGCTACACGGTTTTTATAAATTTCTGTTGCATGGAATGGTTTTAATTCCTTAACAGTCATTTTAACGATATAACCAGGTATCAATTCTTTTTCATAAACTGAACCTACCTGAAGTTGACCATTAGCTTTGCGATTTGTCCATGCCGCAGCATCTCCAAAATCCAACCATTGAATTTGATTGTTTAGGTTTTTAATGGCTTTGTCATCATCTGCATTGCCCTTGATATATTTAGGAGCTTCTTCTAGAGATTTGTAACCATTTTGTTCTAACCACTTGGCACCTGATTCTGCTGTTGCATCTTTAAGCGCTGTTGTTTGAGCATCTTCCAAGTTTACTGCAAACTTACCATCACGGCCGATTCCTGCGTTTTTCAATTCATTGTAAACTGCAAGGATTGATTCGTTAAGACGAGCCAATTGAGCATCTACTTGTTCTTTTGTTACACTCTTATCAGCAAGAAGAGCCTTAGTTTCAGTAAGAACTGCTTGGTTTTTAGCTACTGCTGCTTCAACAGCTGCTTTGTTTTCTTCCTTCACTTCCTTCTTAGAAAGTTCAGATTTTGCAAGTCTGTTTGTTACATCTGCTTCTGATGAAGCTTTGTCAAGCGCTGATTTAGCTTCTGAAAGAGTTTTTTCTGCTGGAGTAGCTTTCTTTTCAGCTTCTGCTTTAGCCACTTCTTTTTCAGCTGCTTGTTTTTTATCGAAACCAGCAGTATTTGATTCAGTAACTGCAGTACTTAATGCTGATACAGTCTCTGCTTGAGCATCTACATCAGCTTGACTAGCATCTGCTTTTGCAAGAGTTGCTTTAGCCGCTGCCAATACTTCCTTAGCTGAGCTTACTACTGTAGCATCTGCATATTTAGCAGTTGAAAGTTTAGACTCCAAAGTAGCAATACTTGCTTCTAGGACAGCTTTATTTACTTTTTTAGCTTCTTCTGCTTTAACCTCTGGCTTAGCTTCCTCTACTTTAGTTTCTGGCTTAACGGCTTCCTTGTCTTTATTAGAATCCGCTTGATTTGCTGGGGCAGTAGCTGCTGCTACAGACGCTTCAGCACCTTGAACTTCCGTTGCTGATACCGCACCATTTCCAAGGAACATCAAACCAGCTGCAATTGCTACTGATGCTGCTCCAAAGCTATATTTCCGGATACCATAACGGATGTACTTTTCTACTCTAAAATCTTGTTGTTGCTTGCCTTTCATTTAGACCCACAACCTCCTTTTTTATTTTGATGTCGATTTACAAGTTATTGATATCGAAAACTCACAGGTAACCTCAGATGAAACAAAAGATGTTAGAAGTGAAGCTTGATATCATAAAATTTTCTACAACATACAACTTTATGATATCATATTTTCTAGTCTGTGGCAAATAAAATGATTTATTTTTTATTCTAAATTTAAAATAAATATTTTCCAAAAATACAACAATTTTCAGACTCTTTGAGTTGTAAAATAAGATGTTGCAATCTGTTATATGTCTCATACTCTATTTTTGTTAAAATAGTATATTGATTTAAATTAACCTTGCATGTATATTTTATTTTCTTTTTTACAAACTTTCTTCTAATAAAGAGTACAATTTACTTGTTTCATTAATTCACTCTCCAGCTCATTAGATTTATTTTAAATTCCAGTCAATTAAAAACTCTAGCTAGTTCATAACTCTAAAAATAGCTATCTTTATTTTAGACAGAATGAAATAGATAGCAAGGAACCTTCTATAAAGAAGAACTTTCTGTCTACTTTATTCTCCCTAACTATGCTATACTTAATTTAGTACATTCTTTGAGATTGGAGCTAATATGAAAATCCATAAAACTGTGAATCCTGTTGCCTATGAAAACACCTATTATTTAGAAGGCGAAAAACACCTCATCGTTGTCGATCCCGGTAGCCATTGGGAAGCCATTCGTCAAACCATCGAGAATATCAATAAACCGATTTGTGCTATTCTCTTGACCCACGCACACTATGATCATATCATGAGTCTGGACTTGATTCGCGAGACTTTTGGCAATCCTCCTGTCTATATCGCAGAGAGTGAAGCCAGCTGGCTCTATACTCCTGTCGATAATCTCTCTGGGCTTCCTCGCCACGATGATATGGCAGATGTGGTCGCAAAACCGGCTGAGCACACCTTTGTCTTTCATGAAGAATACCGACTAGAGGAATTTCGTTTCACTGTCTTGCCAACACCAGGTCACTCTATCGGTGGTGTTTCTATCGTCTTTCCTGATGCTCACCTAGTCTTAACAGGGGATGCTCTTTTCCGAGAAACAATCGGACGGACCGACCTTCCGACTGGTAGCATGGAGCAACTCCTTCAAAGTATCCAGACCCAACTCTTCACCCTGCCAAACTATGATGTCTATCCAGGACATGGTCCAGCTACTACTATTGCTCACGAAAAGACCTTCAATCCTTTTTTCTAGCTAGCAAAAAACCAAGGAATTTTTTATCCTTGGTTTTTGTGTACTGCTTCAATTCTCCATTCTTTGATTTTAGAATCTAGTCTAGTATTGAATTTCATCGAATACTAGTTGACTGGCTGAAATTCTTTCCATTCAAATTTAGCTAAATCAAGTTCATTAGAAGAAATCCCTAAGATTTGCTCTGGCTTTTGATCACTACCAATTTGAAAGATACCTTCTTTAACCTTCTGTACTCCGTCTTTATCAAAAGCATACAGACTTAAGTTCATTTCTGGACGTGTTGACTGCCAGTCTGCATATCTGACTTGACCATTTTCATAGATAACTAAACTTGAACGAAAACCACCTGCAGAAGCTACATAAGCTGTATGAAGCAACTTGGGTTGTTTATTCTCTAAATAGTAAATGGCCCCTATATATTTTTTATCTCCAATAATCAATTCATCCTGACCATCATTATTTAAATCAGCAAACACATAATGAAGACTAGCTGGTTTATCGTAGGTGCTTAGTGTAAAGATATAGCCATACTCTTCAGAAAAAATCTTGTTCTGTTTCAACTTTTCATACAAGGATTCTCGGTCACCACTACTTAAAAGTGCCTGATAGTGATTGTACCGCTCTATTACTTCCTTGTACAAATCTTTTCCTGTTTCGCTTTTCGTTTCCATTGTTGTTGACGGCGTTGCCATTGAAGAACTTGTACTAGTTTGGCTCTCTGACTTCGTAGAGCTTTCCTTCTGTTCCTCTTTGGTAGAAGATGATTGTGTTGCCGAAGGTTCTATTTTTTCATCTTTTTTGTTTGCACCACAAGATGCTAAAACAAAAACAGTAAGAATAGCTGAAAATATCATTAAAAATTTCTTCATATTAACCTCTCTAACCCATCCTATATAGATTTACGGATTTTAGTTTTAGATTCGATTCATTACCAAATAATCACGCGGTCTTCTGGTGAACGCCACATACCATCTCCTTCTTTGACATCATAGGTTGTAAAGAAATCATCGAAGTTTGGTACTTGCACATTGACACGTAGTTTGGCTGGAGCGTGCACATCGACACTAGCCAAAAGTTTCATAAATTCTGGACGACCTTTCATTCTCCAGATGCGACCGAAGTTGTAGAAGAATTCTTCTGCCGAGAAGTCTGGTTCTCTCTTGGCTGCTTCAAGCGCTGCAGCGATTCCTCCCAAATCAGCCACGTTCTCTGACACAGTCAATTTACCATTAATGGTTGCTCCATAAGAATCCTGTCCATCAAATTGGTCAATGACTTTTTGTGTTTTCTCCTTGAAGGCAGCATAGTCGCTCTCTGTCCACCAGTCCTTGAGGCTACCATTTTCATCAAAGGAAGCTCCGTTGGTATCAAAGGCGTGGGAAATTTCATGGGCAATAACCGCCCCAATACCACCGTAGTTAGCAGATGATGACTGATGCAAGTCATAGAAAGGAGCCTGTAAAATGGCCGCTGGAAAGACAATCAGGTTCTTCTGTGGATTGTAGTAGGCGTTGACCATATGAGCAGGCATGCCCCATTCCTTGTAGTCTACAGGCTGGTTCCACTTGCTCCAACTGTGCTTGATTTCCACACGCGCAAAGGCTAGAGCATTGTCAAAAAGACTAGCGTTTTCATCCACTACCTTGTCCTTGTAGCGTTCTGGTAATTCTTCTGGGTAACCAATATAAGGCTTGATGACATTGAGTTTGACGATGGCCTTGTCACGAGTTTCTGGAGTCAGCCAGTCATTTTTTGCCAAGCGTTCCTTATAGACATCAATCATGGTTGCCACTTTTTTCTCCACATCTGCCTTAGCTTCTGGAGAGAATTTTTCATGGGCATACCAGAGACCCAAGGCTTGTTTGAAAGGACCTTGTGCTAGCTGATAGGCTGCCTTGACCTTGTCTTTGGCCTCTGGAACTCCTGAAAGCGCACGGCTATAGGCACCTGACAAGACACGAATTTCTTCTGTTAAATAGCTGGTTGAGAGATTAACCACACTCAAAATCAAGGTTGCCTTGAGGAGAGGCCAGGCCTCTTCACTATAGAATTGATCTGCAGCTTGCCAGAAACGTTCCTCGTCTACGATAACCTTGTCTGGTACTTGTCCAAGAACTGCTTGGAAAAAGTCATCCAAGGGTAGGGCAGGCGCGAATTTCTTGAAATCATCATAAGAATATGGATGATAGAGTTTAGCATATTCTGAACTTTCTTCATTAGAAAGCACTACTGTTGCAATTCGGCGATCCAATTCAAGTCTTTTCTCTAGCAAGTCTTCAATTTCTTCATCAGAGAAATCATAAGCCTTGAGGAGATTTGCGCTGCTTTCTTTCCAAAGAGTCAAGAGCTCTTCGCGCTGAGGATGGTCTTCTGCATAGTAGGTCGTATCTGGCAGGATTGTGCTTGGAGCGCTAGCCCATAAAACATTGATTCTTGCATCCATAAAGTCTGGCGATACACCAAAAGGAAGAAAGTTAGGTTTTCCTGCAAGTTCAAACTCTGCTAGTCTAGCTGTAAAATCCGCAAAAGTCTCCAATTCTTGGAATTCTTTAAGGAGTGGTAAAACAGGTGTGATACCGTCAGCTTCTCTCTTATCAAAATCACGAACTAGACGGTGGTATTTGACAAAGTTTTCCAAGATAGCATCCTCAGGCACCTCTTCTCCTACCAACCACTTGTCTGTTGTCGCCAGCATCAGATCTTCAATTTCCTGGTCTAAATCAACAAAACCTCCAGTTTGAGACTTATCTGCTGGGATTTCAGCTGTCTTCTGCCATTCTCCATTGATTGCGTCATAAAAATCATCTTGATAACGTGTCATCTTGTTCTCGCTTTCATTTTTTAAGTTATTGCTAGCTTAACAAAAATTGCTTGGGAATGCAATTAAAAATGGACTTTCCTTTTTCATCATTTTTCAGTTATTATTTTAAATTTTTCAAAAATTAACTTGACTTAATTTTTTTTTTAAGGTATATTAAGAGTTAGGAGGAATACAAGTTTATGATACGTATCGAAAACCTCAGTGTCTCCTACAAAGAAACGTTGGCACTTAAGGATATTTCACTAGTGCTCCGAGGACCAACAATTACCGGAATCATTGGTCCAAACGGTGCCGGAAAATCAACATTATTAAAAGGTATGCTGGGAATTATCCCACATCAAGGTCAGGCATTTCTCGATGACAAGGAAGTTAAAAAATCCTTACACCGAATTGCCTATGTCGAACAAAAAATCAATATCGACTACAACTTTCCCATCAAGGTCAAGGAATGCGTCTCGCTAGGACTATTTCCCTCTATTCCTCTCTTTCGCAGTTTAAACTCTAAACATTGGAAAAAAGTGCAAGAAGCCCTTGAAATCGTCGGCCTAGCTGACTACGCTGAACGTCAAATCAGTCAACTGTCTGGAGGTCAATTTCAACGGGTTTTGATTGCCAGATGTTTGGTGCAGGAAGCCGACTATATCCTCTTGGATGAACCTTTTGTTGGGATCGATTCTGTCAGTGAGGAAATCATCATGAATACTCTGAGAGATCTGAAAAAAGCTGGCAAGACGGTTCTCATCGTCCACCATGACCTCAGCAAGGTTCCCCACTACTTCGATCAAGTCTTACTTGTCAATCGAGAAGTGATCGCCTTTGGTTCGACCAAAGAAACCTTTACCGAAGCCAATCTCAAAGAAGCTTACGGTAATCGACTCTTTTTCAATGGAGGTGACCTATGATTGCAGAATTTATCGATGGATTGCAAAAATTCCATTTCCTACAAAATGCCTTGATAACAGCTATTGTCGTCGGGGTCGTAGCTGGAGCTGTGGGATGTTTCATCATTCTACGCGGGATGTCACTCATGGGAGATGCTATTTCACATGCTGTCTTGCCAGGTGTAGCCCTCTCCTTCATCTTGGGCCTTGACTTCTTTATCGGAGCCATTGTCTTTGGATTGCTAGCTGCCATCATCATTACCTACATCAAGGGGAACTCGATTATCAAAAGCGATACCGCCATCGGCATTACCTTTTCTTCTTTCTTAGCCCTCGGTATCATCTTGATTAGTGTCGCTAAAAGTTCAACTGACCTTTTCCATATCCTTTTTGGTAATATCTTGGCCGTCCAAGATACGGATATGTTTATTACTATGGGTGTTGGGGCAGTCATTCTCTTGTTAATCTGGATTTTCTTCAAGCAACTCTTGATCACTTCCTTTGATGAACTCTTGGCTAAAGCCATGGGAATGCCTGTCAATTTCTATCACTACTTACTCATGGTACTTCTAACTCTCGTGTCTGTGACAGCCATGCAAAGTGTCGGAACTATCCTGATTGTAGCCATGCTGATTACCCCAGCTGCAACTGCTTATCTCTATGCTAATAGCCTGAAAAGCATGATTTTCCTTTCCTCAACCTTTGGAGCGACAGCTTCAGTTTTGGGGCTCTTTATCGGTTATAGCTTTAACGTTGCGGCAGGTTCTAGTATCGTGCTTACAGCCGCTAGTTTCTTTCTCATTAGCTTCTTTATCGCTCCAAAACAACGATATTTGAAACTGAAAAATAAACATTTGTTAAAATAAGGGGCAAAACCCCAATAAATTGGAGGATCTAATGAAAAAATTAGGTACATTACTCGTTCTCTTTCTTTCCGTCATTGCTCTTGTAGCATGTGCTAGCGGAAAAAAAGATGCAGCTTCTGGTCAAAAACTAAAAGTTGTTGCTACAAACTCAATCATCGCTGATATTACTAAAAATATTGCTGGTGACAAGATTGATCTTCACAGTATCGTTCCTGTTGGTCAAGACCCACACGAATACGAACCACTTCCTGAAGACGTTAAGAAAACGTCTCAAGCTGATTTGATTTTCTACAACGGTATCAACCTTGAGACAGGTGGCAATGCTTGGTTTACAAAATTGGTAGAAAATGCCAAGAAAACTGAAAACAAAGACTACTTTGCAGTCAGCGAAGGCGTTGATGTTATCTACCTTGAAGGCCAAAACGAAAAAGGCAAAGAAGACCCACACGCTTGGCTTAACCTTGAAAACGGTATGATCTTTGCTAAAAATATCGCAAAACAATTGAGCGCTAAAGACCCTAGCAACAAGGAATTCTACGAAAAAAATCTGAAAGAATATACTGATAAGCTAGACAAACTTGACAAGGAAGCTAAGGAGAAATTTAACAACATCCCTGCTGAGAAAAAACTCATTGTAACCAGCGAAGGATGCTTCAAATACTTCTCTAAAGCCTACGGTGTCCCAAGTGCCTATATCTGGGAAATCAATACTGAAGAAGAAGGAACTCCTGACCAAATCAAGACCTTGGTTGAAAAACTTCGCCAAACAAAAACTCCTTCCCTCTTTGTAGAATCAAGTGTGGATGATCGTCCGATGAAGACTGTTTCACAAGACACAAACATCCCAATCTACGCACAAATCTTTACTGACTCTATCGCAGAACAAGGTAAAGAAGGCGACAGCTACTACAACATGATGAAATACAACCTTGACAAGATTGCTGAAGGATTGGCAAAATAAGCCTCTGAAAAACGTCATTCTCACATGAGCTGGCGTTTTTTCTATACCCATATTTCCGGTCAAATCATTGGAAAATTCCGACTGTTTCAGCTAAAATGGAAGAAAAAAGATTGGAGTATCCTATGGTAACTTTTCTCGGAAATCCTGTAAGCTTTACAGGTAAACAACTACAAGTCGGCGACAAGGCACTTGATTTTTCACTCACTACAACAGACCTTTCTAAAAAATCTCTGGCTGATTTTGATGGAAAGAAAAAAGTCTTGAGTGTCGTGCCTTCTATCGATACAGGCATCTGCTCAACTCAAACGCGTCGTTTTAATGAAGAACTGGCTGGACTGGATAATACAGTTGTCTTGACTGTTTCAATGGACCTCCCTTTTGCCCAAAAACGTTGGTGCGGTGCTGAAGGTATTGAAAATGCCATCATGCTCTCAGACTATTTCGACCAGTCCTTTGGACGTGATTATGCCCTCTTAATCAATGAGTGGCACTTATTGGCACGCGCAGTCTTTGTCCTCGATACTGACAATACTATTCGCTACGTTGAATACGTGGACAATATCAACTCTGAACCAAACTTCGAAGCCGCAATTGCAGCTGCTAAAGAACTAAATTAGAAGCCATTGTGGCAGATAGCTAGAGAAATCTAGCTTTTTTTGATATACTAGATAAAGATATTAGACAAGAGGAAGCGAATGACCCCGAATAAAGAAGACTATCTAAAATGTATTTATGAAATTGGCATAGACCTGCATAAAATTACCAACAAGGAAATTGCTGCTCGTATGCAAGTCTCTCCCCCTGCCGTAACTGAAATGATTAAACGGATGAAAAGTGAAAATCTCATCCTCAAGGACAAGGAATGCGGTTATCTACTGACTGACATCGGCCTCAAACTGGTCTCTGAGCTCTATCGTAAGCATCGCTTGATTGAAGTTTTTCTAGTTCATCATTTAGACTATACGAGTGACCAGATTCACGAGGAAGCTGAGGTCTTGGAACATACTGTCTCTGACCTGTTCGTGGAAAGACTGGATAAACTACTAGGATTTCCCAAGACCTGTCCTCACGGAGGAACTATTCCTGCCAAGGGAGAACTCTTAGTTGAAATCAATAACCTGCCACTAGCTGACATCAAGGAAGCTGGCGCCTACCGCCTGACTCGTGTGCACGATAGTTTTGACATTCTCAATTATTTGGATAAGCACTCACTTCACATCGGTGACCCGCTCCAAGTCAAGCAGTTTGATGGCTTCAGTAACACCTTTACTATCCTTAGTAAAGACGAGGATTTACAAGTGAATATGGACATTGCAAAACAACTCTATGTCGAGAAAATCGACTAATTTCTCAAGTACCCTACCAACCCTGAAAATTTTATTTTCAGGGTTTTATTTCTAACATTTGATTTTACTCTCATTTAGTTGTAGAATGTTTGTAAAAAACAAGAAAGATAGTTTAAACTATGAAAAAATCACTAAAAATTTTTGCTACATCTAAATGGTTTGACCTCTTCGGGGTTACTTTGGTCGTTGGGATTGCGATTGCATCTGGTTACCTCAACTCACGCCTCGATAAATTCGTAGACTGGGGACCATGGACTGCCCTTGTCCCCTTTGGATTGATTTCCGTAACCAATGTTGGGATTTCCATGTTGTCCACTCGTTTCACCGGAAAATTAAGCAAATGGGGAAATTACTTTGGTATTGTTAATACCATTTTGTCCGGTGCTATTGATTATATCCTTGGAAATAAAGCAGCCATCATTACCTATCCTGTCACCTTCCTCATTTATACCTTTGCTATTAAGAAATGGGAAGCTTCGCAAGAAGGCAGACCCAACCAAATGAGCCAAAAACAGCTAAAATTGGCAGCCATCATCATTTCAATCATCGCCTTCCTCTTTGCCTTTGTGACCAACTATATCGGCTATGGGGGCAAGATGAATCTCCTTGCCTATGTAACAACCATTGCCTTTGCACTGTCTCTCATTGCCAATGCTTTTAACGCATTGAAACTAACAACTCAGTGGGGCTTTTGGTTGATTTACAATTTTGTTCAGCTGACAAAAGCTGGTATTCAAGGGAATTTTGCCAATATTGGAAAATACATCTTTTATATCCTCAATGCAATCGGAGCTTTATTTGTCTGGAATGATGAAGAGGTGGAACAATAAGAGGGAAATCAAATAAAGAAGTCTAACAGAATCTCCTTGCTAAAATTTTTTATCATTTTACTTGTAACTCCCATTCGTTTGGAGTAGAATGAAACTAGATAAAAGAAGGAGGTCTTGTCATGAAAAAACTCTTTAGAATCCATTTTGTAGCAATTGCAATCATTGATTTGCTACTATTTGCATTTTTTACCACTAGACCCGAGACTTCTTTTGAGTGGCTCTTGCTCTCTGGTTTTATTTTCATCCTTGCTCAGGGACTACTGCTATTTCGCTTGGTTGTCCGACTCAAACATCAATTCGCTGAGATTTATCCTCAAATCCATAAAAAGATTCACTTCTACTATTTAGGAGTGCTCTCCATTGATTTTCTATTTTTTGTCCTTTTAACCTTCGTTAGTTCTCATCGTTTTTCATCTCTTATGCCAATCATCACTGCTTGCCATTCTACTTTATATTATATGACAGCTGACTACCTAAGAGAAAACTATCCAGACTTTTATGACCAACACATCTCTTTATGGGAGTGTCTCTAAGGAAAAGGAGGGGTTATCATGAAAAAAATCATCTCCATCAAAACCATTCAACTCCTTATCATAGATGGAATTATGCTTGCATTTTTGACATTTAAAGGGGGGCTTACTTGGGACTGGATTTTGATTTATAGCGGTTGGCTTATACTCAATGAAAATCAAAGAGCAAACTAGGAAGCTAGCCGCAAGCTGTACTTGAGTACGGTAAGGCGACGCTGACGTGGTTTGAATTTGATTTTCGAAGAGTATTATTTTCTTTCATCCTGTACTATTGACCTATCTGTCTAATCAGCTTTGTGACCACTTTAGTCAACTCTATTCCCAGATTAGACCGAGATTCTGGCGCTTTGCCTTACAAATCCTCCTATGGGATAGCCTGATGATTCTCTCCTTGATATGTTTAAGTGGTATCCCACTTTTCCTCCAGGGAACTCTCCTAATCCTAGGACACCTCATCCCTTCCTATCACATAAGCCAAAGTTTGAAAAGAGACTTCCCCAAGGCCTATCAGGAACAGATTTCATTTTGGAGTATTTTATGATAGATGAGAAAAACCAAGCCGGCCGGGCTTGGTCTTTCTTATCTATTTTTAGTATCAAGAATAATGGTAACTGGTCCATCATTAACCAGCTCAACCTGCATGTCCGCACCAAAGATACCTGTCTGAACGGGCACTTCCTGCGCTAATTTTTGATTGAAAGCATCATAGAAGTCTGAGGCCATATCAGGCTTGGCTGCACCTGTAAAAGCTGGACGATTGCCTTTCTTAGTATCTGCAAAGAGAGTAAACTGAGAAATAGAGAGGATTTCTCCTTCAATATCTTTGACAGACAGGTTCATCTTGCCTTCTGCATCTGAAAAAATCCGCATGTTGACAAGCTTTCTCACAGCGTAGTCCAAATCTTCCTCTTGGTCCTCTGGCCCAACACCAACCAGCAATAAAAGCCCCTGATTGATTTTTCCATGAAGCTGACCTTCGATACTCACTTGGGCTTTTTTAACCCGTTGGATAATGATTTTCATAATAGCCTTTCTAGTAAGAACTAGGACAATTAGCCGTTGGTCCGTTTGACAGAATAGACTTCTGGCACGCTCTTAATTTTATCTACAACCGTAGTCAGCGTCGAGAGATTAGCAATGCCAAAGGATACATGGATATTAGCAAACTTCATATCCTTGGTTGGTTGGGCGTTTACTGTTGAGATATTCTTAGTTGTGTTTGAAAGAACTTGAAGAACATCGTTTAAAAGTCCTGTACGGTTGAGGCCATAAATATCGATATGGGCCATATACTCCTTATTTGAGCTAGAGTACTGGTCTTCCCATTCCACATCAAGGAGACGTTGCTCGTAGTTTTCTTGGGCACGCAGGTTCATACAGTCCACACGGTGAATAGCCACACCACGCCCTTTAGTGATATAGCCGACGATGTCATCACCAGGAACAGGATTACAACACTTAGCAATCCGTACTAGGAGACCTGATGCACCTTCAATAACCACACCCCCCTCATGCTTGACCTTGAGGGTTTCTTTATTTTCAACCTTGATCTCGCCACCTTTGACAAGTTCCTCTGCTTCCGCCTTGGCCTTGGCACGCTCTTCCTCACGGCGTTCCTTTTCAGTCAGACGGTTAAAGACGGTAATAGCACCGATTTCTCCAAAACCAATAGCCGCAAAGAGGGATTCTTCTGTCTTGTAACTGGTCTTTTGCAGAACTTGGTCCATGTGACGCTTGTCCATGAATTTATTGGCCACATAGCCGTTTTCTTGGAACTGAGCCATCAGCATCTCACGACCCTTGTTGACAGACAATTCCTTATCTTGGTTTTTAAAGAACTGGCGAATCTTGTTACGAGCCTTGCTGGTCTTAACCATATTGAGCCAGTCACGGCTAGGTCCAAAAGAGTTCGGGTTGGTGACAATTTCAACCTGATCCCCTGTCTTGAGCTTGGTTGTCAAAGGAACCATACGACCATTGACCTTGGCACCAGTTGCTTTTTCCCCGACTTTTGTATGAATTTCGTAGGCAAAGTCAATCGGTCCTGAATCTTTTGGAAGGGAACGAACAGCTCCATCTGGGGTAAAGACGTAAATCTCCTCAGCCAGATAGTTTTCCTTAACTGAATCGACAAATTCCTTGGCATCATCAGCCTGGTCTTGAAGTTCCATCATCTCCTTGATCCAGTTCATCCCAATAGCAGATTCCTTGCTGTTAACCTGCCCCTTAATGCCTTTCTTATAAGCCCAGTGAGCCGCAACCCCGTACTCAGCGACCTCGTGCATTTCCTTGGTCCGAATCTGGAATTCAATCGGCCCTTTTGGCCCATAGACAGTCGTATGGATAGACTGATAACCATTGGCCTTGCGGTTAGCGATATAGTCTTTGAAACGACCTGGCATTGGTTTCCAAAGCTCATGTACATAACCAAGCATGGCATAAACATCACTTTGGGTATCTAAAATACAGCGAATGGCAATCAGGTCATAGATTTCCTCAAAACGTTTTCTCTTATCCTGCATTTTGCGGAAAATCGAGTAAATATGCTTAGGACGACCGTAAATCTTCCCTTTCAAGTGACGATCCGTCGTATATTCCTCTAATTTTGTAACTACCTCATCCACCAAGGCTTCACGCTCTCTGCGTTTTTCCTTCATCATATGGGTAATCTTGTAAAACTCCGTTGGATTAAGATAACGGAAAGATAGGTCTTCCAATTCCCATTTAACGCTAGAAATCCCCAGACGGTGGGCAAGCGGCGCATAGATTTCCATAGTTTCTTTGGAAATACGCTCCTGCTTGTCTTTTCGAAGATGTTTCAGGGTCCGCATATTGTGTAAGCGGTCAGACAGTTTAACCAAGATAACGCGGATGTCCTCAGACATGGCCATGAGCATCTTGCGATGATTTTCAGCCAACTGCTCCTCGATTGATTTGTACTCGACCTTACCAAGCTTGGTAACCCCATCAACGATTACCCGCACGTCAGGGCCAAACTCTCTTTCCAAATCATCCAGAGTCGCTTCTGTATCTTCTACCACGTCATGCAAGAAACCACAAGCTACCGTTACAGCATCCAGCTTGAGCTTAGCTAAAATACCTGCCACTTGGATGGGGTGAATAATATAAGGCTCACCTGATTTGCGGTATTGACCACTATGGCATTCCACCGCGTAGACCAAGGCCTTATGGACAAAATGGACATCCTCTTCCGTTAAATATTCTTTGGTTAAAGCGACAACTTCTTCGCCTGTTAAATTCACTTCTTTCGGCATCTCTACTCTCCAATTCTTCCTACCATTTTATCACTTTTTTAAGAATATGAAAACTAGAAAATTCCCTCTCAATCAATCCACATCTCAAAAAACACTACCAGATTTCTCTAGCAGTGTTTTAAGTTTCTTTTATCTTAGTAAACCGTTCTTTCAGTTTCTACATCGAAGAAGTGTGCTTTGTTCAAGTCAAATCCAAGTTCAACTGTTGCACCTGTTTGCAAGTAGTCACGAGCATCAACTTTGGCAACAAATTCATCTTTACCAACTTGGCAGTAAAGGTGAGATTCTGAACCAAGCAATTCTGATACTGAGATAGTAGCTTTGACAACTGATTCTGGGAATGTTTCAAGGAAAGCAGGTTCTGCATTCACGTCTTCTGGACGGATACCGAAGATCAATTCTTTACCTTCGTAGCCTTTTTCACGAAGAACTTTCAATGCGCCTTCTGGAACTTTCAAACGGAAACCGTCAGAAACAATTTCGCTACCAACCAATTTCACATTGATGAAGTTCATAGCTGGACTTCCGATGAAGCCTGCTACGAATTTATTAACTGGGTTTTTGTAAACTTCTTGAGGAGTACCGATTTGTTCTACACGTCCGATAGTACCTGTACCAGCAGGGTTTTTAGTTGCTGACATGATAACGATACGGTCTGCCAGTGTCATCGCTTCTGTTTGGTCGTGAGTTACGTAGATAGTTGTAGCTCCGATACGACGGTGGATTTTCGCAATTTCAGCACGCATTGATACACGAAGTTTGGCATCCAAGTTTGACAAAGGTTCGTCCATCAAGAACACTTTTGCATCACGGACGATTGCACGACCCATGGCAACACGTTGACGTTGACCACCTGAAAGGTCAGCAGGTTTACGTTCCAAGAATTCTTTCAATCCAAGGATTTCAGCTGCTTCTTGCACACGTTTGTCGATGTCTTCTTTGCTGTATTTACGCAATTTCAAACCGAAAGCCATGTTGTCATAAACAGTCATGTGTGGGTAAAGAGCGTAGTTTTGGAATACCATGGCGATGTCACGGTCTTTTGGAGCTACGTCGTTGACAACCACGCCATCGATAGATGCAGTACCTTCTGTGATATCTTCAAGACCAGCAATCATACGAAGAGTTGTTGATTTACCACATCCTGAAGGACCTACGAAAACGATAAATTCTTTGTCTTTAATGTCCAAGTTGAAGTCTTCAACTGAATAGTGTTCGCTATTTGGATATTTTTTGTAAATATTTTTAAGATTCAATTCTACCATGAGGTGAACTCCTTTTATCTTTTGATAGTTTTATTATAGATGAAAACGCTTTACTTTTCTATGGCAAGGTGACCAAAAAAATAAAAAAGTTCTGTGCAACTTGCACAAAACTTTAGAGAATATCTGGTAAAATCAATTGATAACACAGAGTAAGGTCGGTCAATTCCTTCAACTGAAGCCCTGTCAATTCTTCCCATTTATCAATCTTGTATTGAAGAGAATTACGGTGCAGATAGAGTTGCTGGGCTGTTTTTGTTAGAACAGCACTATTTTCCCAAAGAGAGAGAATGATTTCCTGAATCTGATCCTGGTCCAAAATCATCTGCTGCAAGCATTCCTTGATTGCTCTCAGGTTCACAAGTCTGTCCCCCATACTCCAAAGATAGAGTTGTGAAAAAGTGTGAACACCTTGGTGACCCTGACGCCACCAAGTCTTAAACAAATCCCGCTCCGCTTTAATCAAGTCTGATAGGGCTTGATGTCCTGTCTGAGACCAAATCTGGCCCAACATGATAGAGAGACGCAATCCAAAGTCATACTCAACCGCTTCAATCGTATCACTTAAAATAGCTCGTACAGAGGTGTATTTGTCTTGTTGAAGTACGAAAACATAGTCCTGAGCTCCGACCTGTAGCACTGTCTGACAGTTCGGAAAAAGAGTCCTCATCATATCTAACCAAGAAGCCAGATTTTCCTGCTGAAAATAAGAAAGATGACAATAAACCAACTGAATTTTTTTAAAAGCTTGCGGTGCCTGACCCTTCCCCTCAATTATATAAGCGTACCAAGGATTGGATGAAGTTGCTTCTTCCTCTTGAGTCAAAAGGGAAATCAACTGCTTTTCACGCTCACTGAGCCCAGCTTCCTCCAGCAAAATCCACTGCTGAGAAGCTAAAGGGAAAGTGAGATAGCCCTCTTTCTCTACTGGTTGGTCTGAAATCTGAGCTTCAGGAAACCAGTCTTGTAGTTCTTTTGCCATCATGTCCTAGCCCTCCACTTTTTGGATGCACCACGAAATCAAGCTCTCAAGACGTTCCAGATTTTCAGTCATATGGAGATAGCCCATGACTGCTTCAAAACCTGTAGACATACGGTAAGTCACCACATCAGCATTTTTGGCCTTGGTGTGACTATTGGTATTGCGACCACGTTTGTAGATTTCTTCTTCTTTTTCCGTCAGGACTTGCTCCTCTAACATGAGGGAAATCAGGCGAGCCTGAGCTTTGGCTGAGACATACTTGGTCGCCTCTTGGTGGAGTTTATTGGGTTTGGTTATGCCTTTAAGAATGAGGTGGCGGCGAATATACATGGAATACACCGCGTCCCCCTCAAAAGCTAACGCAATCCCGTTAATGAGATTGACATCAATCACGTGTCCACCTCACTCCATCTTTGGTGTCAAGGAGCTTAATCCCTTGAGCAGCCAATTGGTCACGGATCTGGTCCGCTGTCGCAAAGTCCCGATTGGCACGCGCTTCTTGGCGTTTTTGGATTAAGGCTTCAATCTCTGCATCCAATACTTCCTCAACAAAGACAATCCCAAAGACTTCCAACATATCTGCAAGAGCTTGCTTGACAGCTGCATCATAGTTGCCTGAATTGATCCATTTGGCCATTTCAAAGACAACTGTGATACCGTTGGCAGCGTTAAAATCTTCATCCATAGCCGCTACAAACTTATCTTTAAAGGCTTGTAACTCTTGAGCATCTACAGTTCCCGTAAATGGTTGTTCGTAAGTATTCTTCAGATACTTGAGATTAGTCTCTGCATCCCGCACCGCTTTTTCCGTAAAGTTGATAGGCTTTCGGTAGTGTTGAGTCGCAAAGAAGAAACGAAGTACTTGCCCATCAAGTGTTTTAAGAGCGTCGTGAACTGTAATAAAGTTACCCAAGGACTTGGACATCTTGACATTATCAATATTGACAAAACCGTTGTGCATCCAGTAGTTGGCAAAGGTTTTACCTGTTTTGGCTTCTGACTGGGCAATTTCGTTGGTATGATGTGGAAACTCTAGGTCGGCTCCGCCACCGTGGATATCAATGGTATCGCCCAAAATCTCTGTTGACATAACCGAACACTCGATATGCCAGCCCGGACGACCAGGTCCCCAAGGGCTATCCCAAGAAATCTCTCCTGATTTGGCAGATTTCCAGAGGGCAAAGTCCACAGGATTTTCCTTACGAGCCGTTTCTTCATCGGTACGACCTGAAGCACCCAGCTCCAAATCTTCCAAGGTTTTATTGGCCAATTTAGCATAGTTGTGGGTTTTTTCAACACGGAAGTAAACATCCCCTTGGCTCTCATAGGCAAAACCTTTTTCAATCAAGTCTTCCACAAAGCGGATGATATCCGCCATAAACTCCACTACACGCGGATGGCGAGTCGCAGGTTTGACACCCAAGGCCGTCACATCCTCACGAAAGGCAGCGATGTACTTGTCCGCAACCTCCTGAGGCGTTATACCTTCTTCCTTGGCACGATTGATAATCTTATCATCCACATCCGTAAAATTGGAAATATAGGCAACCTCATAACCACGGTATTCAAAATAGCGACGAATCGTATCAAAAGCTACCGTCGAACGGGCATTCCCCACGTGGATATAGTTATACACGGTTGGCCCACAAACATACATCTTGACTTTGCCGTCCTCAATCGGGACAAACTCTCGCAAATCACGAGACATAGTGTCATAGATTTTAATCATAAATCATAGTCAGGAAATCCAAAATCCAAGAACAATTAGTAAATCACTAAGAGTTCAATTGAATTTCAGTCCGAATCTCTCTACACTTCGGAATCCCTTGCTCCTTTCTCATTCAGATAAACCACCTGAGTCTGTTTGACAAAGCCAATTTTTTCATACAAACGTTTGGCACCTACATTACTATCTTCCACGGCAATCTGAAATTCCTTATCATTTTGCTCAATCAGTTGGTTGACTAGAGATTTTGCTAAGTAGCTTCCATAGCCTTTCCCACGTTCAAGTTCTGATATTGCTAAACCGTAGAAGTAATTCGTATTAGTCGATAAATCTACCGTGCAAGTCCCAATAACCTGACCGTCTTTTAACAAAATATATAGGCGGCTTTCTGGATCTTTCAGAGCTTCAGCGACATATCTATCCACAATCTCTCTAGACTCATGTTCCTCTGAGAATGCCTGAAATTTTAACTGACTGATTTGCTCCTGATACGAACTATCTGCTAACAAAACTTCAAGATTGGAAAGCTTTTCTAACGGATAAGGTCTTCTATCCTTACCTAACCAGGTTTCTGTATCCTCGTCCTCGACCAATCCCCAATTGCTGACAAAATCAGGATGGCGGTCTAGAAAAACACGCTCTGTCTGAAAAGTCACAGACTCAATTGGATAAGATGCCGTTTCTTTCTCAAAACTTCTATACAAAGCCCGCGCAATTCCCTGACGGCGATGATCTGGATGAACCAGTATCGTCACTTCCACATCTTGGTCATCTGCATAGACAGTTAATAAACCAACAAGTTCGCCTTTTTCATAATAAAGGAAAAAGGCGGGCATGTTTGGGTCAAAATTAAGCATGTTAGAGAGATAGGGATCACGATAGGTACCGTCATAGTTTTGGCAACAGTTAATTAGTTTTTTCGCCTCAGATAACTCCTCTTGGCTTAACTTGTTTCTTGCTTGAATCATATAGCTATCCTCTACAAACCAGACGATCTGTGACTGGCTTCTTTAGCCTGCTCGAGTTTATTGACGTAGTACTCTCGTTTTTCTTCGACTTCGTGAATGACCGGCTCATCCTTCTTACCATGTACACGGACAATCTTGGCAGGAATACCGACCACTGTCACATCACTAGGTACGTCTGCCACGACAACTGCTGCAGCACCGACCTTGGCATTTTCACCGATTTCCACTGGACCGATAACTTGGGCATGAGCGGATATCAGAGCTCCCTTTCGAACGGTCGGATGGCGTTTGCCAACATCCTTCCCTGTTCCACCAAGAGTCACTCCGTGATAAAGGAGAACACCTTGTTCAACAATCGCTGTTTCCCCAATCACCAAGCCAGAACCATGGTCGATAAAGACACCTGAATCAATCTGGGCACCTGGATGAATCTCAATCTGAGTCCAAAAGCGCCAAAACTGACTGTGCATACGAGCCAAGAGTTTGAAGCCATGCTTCCAGAGAAAATGCGAGAGACGGTGGGCCGCCAAGGCCTTGACACCTGGATAAGTCAGCAAAACCTCCAAAGTGGTGCGGGCCGCTGGATCATTTTCTTTTACGATATCAATGGTTTCGCGCCACCATCCCATACATTTCTCCTTTTCTTATTCTGAATCTTTTGGTGTTTCTGTAAATTCTTTCTTAGGTTTGTGGTCCTTGTGATGACGTGGGCGGTGAGGTCTCTCAGACTTTTCGCCTTTTTCATCACGTTCAGGTTTTGGAGGACGAGGAAGAAGGGCTTTCATAGAAGCATCCACACGTCCTTTTTCATCAATCTTAATAACCTTAACATCAACTTCATCCCCGATTGCTACCAAGTCTTCGACATTATTGGTACGAGTCCAAGCCATCTCAGAGATATGAACAAGGGCATCTGTCTTATCAAAGAGGTTAACAAAGGCACCAAATTTCTCGATACGAACGACTTTAGCACGGTAAACTTCGTCCACCTTAGCTTCACGAACCAAACCAGCAATGATTTCTTTGGCACGGTTAATAGCATCTTGGTCACTAGAGTAGATAGACACATTTCCTTCTTCGTCGATATCGATCTTAACGCCTGTTTCAGCGATAATCTTGTCGATGGTTTCTCCACCCTTACCGATGACAATCTTGATCTTGTCCACATCGATCTTGATGGTATCAATTTTCGGAGCAGTTGGAGCCAATTCTGGACGAACTTCTGGAATGGTTGCTTCAATCACATCAAGGATTTCAAAACGCGCTTTCTTGGCTTGGGCAAGGGCTTCAGTCAAGATTTCTGCAGTGATCCCTTGAATCTTGATATCCATTTGAAGGGCTGTAATTCCGTCACGAGTTCCTGCAACCTTGAAGTCCATGTCTCCAAAGTGGTCTTCCAAACCTTGGATATCTGTCAAGACTGTATAGTTGTTTCCATCTGAGATAAGTCCCATGGCAATACCAGCCACTGGCGCCTTGATTGGCACACCACCAGCCATAAGGGCAAGAGTTCCAGCACAGATAGAAGCCTGAGATGAAGAACCATTTGATTCCAAGACCTCAGCTACCAAACGGATAGCGTATGGGAATTCTTCCAAACTTGGCAAGACTTGAGCAAGAGCACGCTCACCGAGAGCCCCGTGACCAATTTCACGACGACCAGGTGCACCGTAACGACCAGTTTCCCCTACAGAGTATTGTGGGAAGTTATAGTGGTGCATAAAGCGTTTCTTGTACTCTGGATCCAAACCATCAATGATTTGAGTTTCTCCCATCGGAGCCAAGGTCAAAACTGAAAGAGCCTGAGTTTGTCCACGAGTAAAGAGACCTGAACCGTGCACACGAGGAAGGAAGTCAACAACCGCATCCAAAGGACGGATTTCATCGACCTTACGGCCGTCAGGACGAACCTTGTCTTCTGTGATCAAACGGCGCACTTCAGCGTGTTCCATTTGTTCCAAGATTTCAGCCACATCACGCATAATACGGTCAAATTCTTCATGGTCCGCATATTTTTCTTCGTAAACGGCAGTAACTTGGTCCTTAACTGCTTGAGTTGCAGCTTCACGGGCCAATTTTTCTTCTACTTGAACCGCTTTTTGGAGGTCGCTGTTATAGGCTGCGATGATTTCAGCTTGCAAGTCAGCATCCACATGAAGCAATTCTACCTCTGCTTTTTCCTTACCGACAGCAGCAACAATTTCTTCTTGGAAGGCAATCAATTCTTTGACCGCTTCGTGCCCTTTAAGAAGGGCTTCCAACATGATCTCTTCTGATAATTCTTTAGCACCAGATTCTACCATGTTGATGGCATGCTTAGTACCTGCTACTGTCAATTCAAGCAGCGATTGCTCTGCTTGTTCTTGACTTGGGTTGATGATAATTTGACCATCTACATAGCCCACTTGTACCCCAGCGATTGGGCCGTCAAATGGAATATCTGATATAGAAAGCGCCAAGGATGAACCAAACATAGCTGCCATAGGTGCAGATGCATTTTCATCGTAAGAAAGTACAGTGTTAATCACTTGCACTTCATTACGGAAACCTTCTGCGAACATAGGACGGATTGGACGGTCAATCAAACGCGCTGTTAAAGTCGCATCCGTTGAAGGACGTCCTTCACGTTTCATAAAGCCACCAGGAAACTTCCCAGCCGCATACATTTTTTCTTCATAGTTGACTTGAAGAGGGAAGAAATCCCCAGTTGCCATCTTCTTAGACATAACGGCAGCAGTCAAGACCGTTGACTCACCGTAACGAACGACAACAGAGCCATTTGCTTGCTTAGCAACCTGACCAGTCTCTACAATTAACTCACGACCCGCAAAAGTCGTTTGAAACACTTGTTTTGTCATTTTAATCCCCTTTGGATTGATGAAATTATACGCCTTGCCTACAAAAATCAAGATACTAAGCCGTAAAGCAACTCAAAGGAAAATAGGAAATCGAACGACGGAGCGACTGCTCCTAGGTAGATTTATCTTTTTCCACAGAGTTGTAGGCGTGTTCAGTTACACAAGATACCAAGGACGTCAGAAGCAAAGTAAAAATAGGAAACTGACGAAGTCTTCGATGAAGACAAGACAGTTTATCTTTTTTACACAGCTTTTCGGCCGGGTTCAATTGCTCAAGATAGCATTCGATTGACGCAGTGTACCATGTACATCAGGAAATCTATCTTTTTCACTAGGGATTTAGCCCGTGTTCAACTATCTAGATACAAATCATTAGAAAGGATTGATGCTAAAGCATCTAAGCCTTTCACGCTAATCGCTGTCATGCGATTAGCTAAATGCTTTACTAACTCCCTCGTCAAATAATATCGATTTGACTCGCTCGTGTCGCTAAATCTTGCAGTTTGAATGCATTGTATTATTTAATACCCTCATCTTTGTATCAAGTACGTACAGAGTCTATTTTATCATATTTTTCTTAAAAAGTGCGGTCTTTACCATTAAAAAGGAACCATCCCCCTCACCTGAGAAGAATGGTTTACTTTTTATTATCCTAGAGACTGATGATTAAACAAGGCATGGGTTGCTTGGTGGATGTATTTTGCTGTTTCAGCATTATTCATAGTGTAGAGATGTACTCCGGAAACATCCTGAGTTACCAAGTCCACGATTTGGTCCACTGCATAGGCAAGTCCTGCTGCTCTGAGCGACTCAGGGTCATGCTCATACTTGTCTAAGATGGCTTTAAATTTGCGTGGAAGGTGGATATTCTCACAAGTCTTCAAGAGGCGAAGAGCCTGATTTCGATTCAAAATTGGCATAATCCCTGCATGAATAGGAACATCAATTCCAGCCAAGATGCACTTGTCTTGGAAATCATAGAAGCGCTCATTGTCAAAGAAAAGCTGAGTTACAAGGCTGGAACAGCCTGCATCTACTTTCTTCTTAAGATTTTGGATATCTGAAATCTGATTTGGTGAATCTGGATGCCCTTCTGGATAGCAAGCTCCGATAATATCAAAGTGAGGAGCCTGTTCCTTGATGAACTCGATCAAGTCTGTTGCATAACGGAAATCCTTTTGAGGTTCCACATCAGGGATAATATCCCCACGAAGAGCCAAGATTTTCTGCACGCCAACCTTGTCCAAGTCAGCAATAGTTTCAGCCACCTTGTCCTTGGTCAAATAAATGGCTGGCAAGTGAGCAATAGTCGGAATCGCCAAGTCATTTTGGATAAAGTCAGCCAAACGAACCGTCGTTTCCTTGATATTAAACTTATTATTGCTGGCAGTTACACTGATAAAGTGAGGAGCCAACTCCTGCATATCTTGAAGAGCAGAAATAATGTTATCATTACCCACTGCTGGGTTTGGAGGGAACACTTCAAATGAGAGTGACGGTGTTTGGCGTGACATAGTCCTTATCCTTTTCTTTTTGATTTCATTTTGAACAACCGTTGTAGGGAGAAATCTAATCTTACAATTTCTCACGCGCAGCTTTAGCTGCTTCAACAAGGCGGATCAAGCTTTCTTTTGTTTCTGGAATACCACGTGTTTTCAAGCCACAGTCAGGGTTGATCCAAACTTTCTTGCTTGGCACTTTAGCAAGGATAGCTTCGATAGTATTATCGATTTCGCCTTCGTTCGGCACACGAGGTGAGTGGATATCGTAAACCCCAGGTCCCACTTCAGTTTGGAAGTTTTTCGCTTTGAGTTCGTCCAAGATTTCGAGATTTGAACGGCTAGCTTCAAAGGAAATAACGTCCGCATCCATGTTGTCAATAGCTGGAATGATATCTGTAAATTCTGAGTAACACATGTGAGTGTGGATTTGTGTGTCTGGCGCTACTGTTGAATGTACCAAGCGGAAGGCAGGAATAGCCCAGTCAAGGTAGTCTTCGTACCAGTCGCTACGACGGAGTGGTAATTTTTCACGAAGAGCAGCCTCATCGATTTGGATGATTTTCACACCAGCAGCTTCAAGGTCAAGCACTTCATCCTTGATGGCAAGGGCGATTTGAAGAGTAGAATCCTTGATAGAGATGTCTTCACGTGGGAATGACCAGTTGAGGATGGTAACAGGTCCAGTTAACATCCCTTTAACAGGTTTGTTTGTACGGCTTTGTGCATAGCTAGACCATTTAACAGTGATTGGGTTAAGACGAGTGACATCACCCCAGATGATTGGTGGTTTCACTCCACGCATACCGTAAGATTGTACCCAACCATTTTTAGAGAAGAGGTAACCTGACAAGTTTTGACCGAAGTACTCAACCATGTCATTACGCTCAAATTCACCGTGAACAAGGACATCAAAGTCGATATCTTCTTGCCATTTGATCCATTCATCAATTGTTTCAGCAAGGAAAGCGTCGTACTCTTCTTGAGACAATTCACCCTTACGGTAAGCCAAACGCTTCGCACGAACTTCTTTAGTTTGAGGGAATGAACCGATAGTTGTTGTTGGAAGAGCTGGAAGTTTGAAAGCTTCTTCTTGGATAGCTTCACGTTCTGCAAAGGCTGGCAAACGAGTGTAGTCTGCGTCTGTCAAACCAGCGATACGCGCACGAAGTTCCGCATTTTCACCAACACGCTCAGTCGCAAAGAGTTCTTTGTTAGCTGCAAGTGCTTCTTCACCTTGACCATTGCGGATAGCATCCAAATCACGAATCTCATCCAATTTTTCAACTGCAAAGGCAAAGTGATTCAAGATTGCTGGTTCAAATTCTTCATTAGCTGTTGTAAATGGCACATGAAGAAGTGAGCATGAGCTTGTCAAGACAATGTTTTCAGCTGGGATTTGTTCAAGAACAGCCAAGCTCTTTTCGTAGTTGTTACGCCAGATGTTTTTACCATTGACGATACCTGCATAGAGAGTCTTGTCAGCTGGGAAGCCACCTTTAACGAGTTCAAGAGTTTTCTTACCTTCAACGAAGTCAAGACCGATGGCATCAACTGGCAAGTTTACAAGGTCAGCGTAAACGTCACGAACGTCACCGAAGTAAGTTTGAAGCAAGACTTCAAGACCTTTTTTGTTAGCCAAGAGTTTGTTGTAGAGGTTCAAGAAGAGAGCTTTTTCTTCAGCTGTCAAATCTTTGACAAGAGCAGCTTCATCCAATTGGATACGAGTCGCACCAAGTTCTGCCAATTTAGCAAAAACTTCTTGGTAAGCAGCCACTAAGCTATCTACGAAGTCTTCTGCTTTCACGCCTTCTTCAAAGTCTGACAATTGAAGGAAAGTGAATGGACCTACAAGAACAGGACGAGTGTTCAATCCAAGTTCTTTTGCTTCTTGGAACTCATCAAAGATCTTGTGACCTGCAAGTTTGACTTGAGTGTCTTTTTCAAATTTAGGAACGATGTAGTGGTAGTTAGTGTTGAACCATTTTTTCATTGGAAGGGCGCGAACATCCCCTTTTTCTCCTTGGTAACCACGACCCAAAGCGAAGTAGCGCTCGAGGTCAGACAAGTCCAAGTTTTGAACTGAAGCAGGTACCACGTTGAAAAGGAAAGCTGCATCTAGGAAGTTGTCATAGTGAGAAAAGTCATTTGATGGAATTTCAGTGATGCCTTTTTCTTTGACGATGTTCCAGTGTTTAGCACGCAAGTCTTTTGCTGCTGCCAAGAGTTCTTCTTCTGAGATTTCTTTTCTAAAGTATTTTTCAGTTGTAAATTTTAATTCGCGGAATTCGCCCAAACGTGGGAAACCGATGATTGTAGTTGACATGATGTGTCCTCCAAAATTTGTTGTTGAAACTATCTTAACAGAAAAGACAGCGTCTGTATAATTGTAAAAAATTAGGCTTTGATATAGTTTGAAACTATATCTCCGTTTTATACAAAAGAAAAAGACCTGAGACAAATGCCTCAAATCCTTTGTGTAGCTTGTTTTATAGCTTTATTTCAGTTAGACGGTTCAAACGCCTTATTAGTAATTCTTATAAGTGACTATGGCTTGTTATTAGAAAAGACTATAGGTTGATTTTTCTTTTTTAATTCTGACATTTCCCTGAAAAGTGCGGACGGGAGGTAAAATTATCCAGTGGATGATTTTAGGCAACCAAGTAATTTCATCCCTAATTTTTGAGCCAGAATGTCTCAAAAATTCCGTTCTAGATAATAATAAATTATTATCTAGAATACCACTATGGCGGGAAATATCCGCTAAAAGCTCACTTCGTTCACGCTTAATTAAAAAAAGTTTGATTTTCTAAAATTATAAAATTGAGGTACTATAACTGTTAAATTTGTTAAAGCTTTCCAACTTCTACCACTCAACTCTTTTCCTGTTCAAGCGGGACGACTGCTAATGTCTTTCCTAAACTGGCTAAAACTTTTAAGACTGTATCCAACTGAGGGCTTGTCTTGCCTGTTTCCATCCTAGCTATGACAGGCTGGCTCACTCCACTGAGTTCTTCTAGCTTTTTCTGACTAATTCCTTGTTCATGTCTGGCTTCAATCAACTCACTCATGATAGCGACTCGCATATCACTTTCACGAATTTCCTCCTTGGTAAAAAGTTCTGACCGGACATCCTTCCAGTTACTCCCAATAGCACTATTCTTCATCACTTAACCTTCTTTCTTTTAAGTCCTTTAGTTCACGCTTGGCTTTTTCAATTTCTCTTCTAGGAGTTTTCTGAGTCTTTTTGACAAAATGATGTAAAAGAACAAAACTACCATCAACCCATGCTACAAATAAAATTCGATCTCTCAGAGGTCTTAGTTCCCAAATCTCATCTTCCAAATGTTTGATATAGGGTTCCCCAGCTCTCGTCCCATGGTGACTAAGCAACTCGATATAGTCATTTAGTTTATTGAGTTTGATGCGACTATCCTTACTTTTCTGACTAGCCAATTCTCTCATATAATCCAAAACTGGCTCGTTTCCATTTTTGTCCTTATAGAAGTAAATCGTATGCACCAAGCAACCTCTTTCTAATTAAATTATAACTCAAAAGTTATTAAAAGTAAATCTGAACACTCATAAAAAGAAGACCTTAGAAAAACTCTAAAGGTCTCATCTTTATTATTCGAAAAAATTACGAGAAGAGGTATAAAATGCTGATAATCCTTACGTTTACTCAAGCTCAATCCCCTTCTCTCGGAGATTTTCCAGGCACTCCTCAAAGTAGGCGGCATCATGCTCCTTGTAAATAGGGCTCGTCAAAGTCTCCTCAGGTAAATCCTCATAAGAGGGACAAATCTTACCACGATAGTTTTTATCCAGCCACTCTGGACTGACCTTGTAGCCACGATTATCCATCTCCTCCATGATCAAGCGATGATAGGCAAAGAGACGATAAGGCGAGTGGGTAAAGACATAGTCCACCATCGCATGCTTTCTGCCCCAGCCATTGCCACGGAGGGCACAGCACTCTCGATGTTGCCCCAAGAGTTGAGGACGAGGAAGCTGTGAAATCAAAGCCTCATGCCAAAGTCTCATGGGCGTCTCCTTTCAGTAAAGTCGAATGTTGCAAGTAGGTATTGGGATAGCGATCAAGCAAGTCTCGAGTCTTAGCGATCAAGTCTTCCTTAGAAGCCTGACCAAATCGATAGCGATCAAACAGGAGCATATAGTCCTTGCGCTCAGCATCTGTCGCTTTCTTTTTGAAATAGCCCCAAATATGCTGAAAGGCATTGCAAACCTGACCCCTGTGTTCTGGAATCTGGCAGGCACGGTCAATCATCTCCTGAACCTGACTTACCTCCACTTCTTCATTCTTCAAGTATTGGCGGATCTCATTGTAAATATTACTGGAATGACTCAAGACGAGGTATTTGTTTCTAGCCCAGAGTTGCTGGCAAAGGGCACGTTGATTGTTATTTTCCATATTTCTCCTTACTTTCTACTAGTTCCCCGGAAATATGGAAACAAAGTTATATCTTAAAAACGAGCGAATTATGAGCGGAATATGAGCGAATAAATAGTGTTTTTTGTAGTTCCTGATTTTTCTAATAAACCTTGATTTACAAATAGTTGGAGATAGCGACGAATGGTTGCTGCACTCAAGCCTGTCAATTCTTGTGCTACTGCATTTATTATCTGGTAATGCTCTACAAGATAAGACTCTAACTCATTCGCCCCATACTACCATTCCCATTTTCAAAAGAGGGAACAATTTCTAACTCAAAATGCACAATAAACCGTTCATCTCTTAGTCTATTTCTAAATCATGTTGGCCACCTAATAAGAGATTTTCAAAAAATCGTTCCAGATATTCTGTTTTTTTCTGGAAAAGCTTCGCATTATCTAGAACAAGAGCATCTCGAAAATACTTTGCATTTTCTTGGAAGGGTTTATTGTCTACTTGAAATCCCATAGTTCTAAGGTACTTAATCAAAAATACTGTTATCGTTCGAGTATTTCCTTCTCCAAAAGGATGAATTTGCCAAATACCTGAAATAAAAGTCTTGATATGCTTCACTACCTCAATCTCGGATTTTCCTTGATAGTCAAATTGACTTTCCTGCTGAAAATCATAGGCCAAACTATCTGCTACCGTACGAAAATCATCATAAATGACACTGTCTCCATTTAAAACAGCCTCATTTTTTGTAATGTTATAAGAGCGGTATTCTCCCAAGGGAATGCCTTGTGGCAGGAGGCCAAAGAAAAGCTCTTTATGAATCAATTTCAATGTTGTTGGAGCAAATTTAAAGGCATTAGAAGACAAGAGTTCCACAATTCTCATAGCAACAAGGTCTGCTTCTCTTGTGCTATCATCGATTTTTTGGTGATAAGTCGTTACTTGGTCATAAACTTCTTGATAAGTCAACTTTCCTTGAGAATTTTGCTCTGCTAGCTCTCTCATATACAGCGACGGCTCTAGATTATCTACCTTTTGTAAACCAAATCCCGTTTCCCATAAGTCTAACTTGGTCTGATAAGAGAGGCTGGGATTATCAATTTCATAAGTCGGTGTCATGGTTTTCCTTTCTAGACAAAACTTTAAGTAAAATCTTTATATTCTATTCTACCATATTAGACTAGTTAGATTTTCCTGTAAATTGTCGTTTCTTATAAAACTATCTCTTGATGTGAATAAAAGACTGTATCAGGAATTTATTACTCGGAGTCTTAGACAAGCTCATTTTTGCTTTACAATCTCCGCAATTTTTACATCATAAGCATTTTGAAGGTTGAACCAAGTTTGCATCGAAATATTAGTAATGTTGGCTAACTTCCGAGCAATATCATTACTAATTGATTCCTCACCATTCACTAATTTATAGAGCTTCATTTCAGAAATTCCTAAACGCTCCGCAAATTCCTTTTGCGTTACGTTATAATCTTCAATCAACTCCTCAACATACTGACCTGGATGAAAAGCAATTAGGTCTTTGTATTCAACAATTTTATTAGTCATAGTCACCATTTAATCACATGTTGTTCAATATTACTATTAACTGATCTATCTTTTTTAGAAATTTCAAGAATAATTTCTCTATGTACTTCTTTTATTTTCTTAATTGCCAACCCTCTACTAAATACAGGAGAAATTATTTGTTCAGCAATAATAAATTGTACTTTTGAATTAACTAAATCTTGATAATACTCGTAATCAACATCTGGAGGGGTCAGAATCGGAGACCATACGTTTCTGTGATCTGTTAAATGTAGCTGATTTTGAACATCATCTTCTGACATATGAAAGTTTCCACCAAAACCATAATTCATTTTACTTTTTCCAAAAACTAATATATTACAATTGTTTGGTTCATTTACCACTCTGTTACCTAATAAAAGCCATAAAAATTCTAGAAAATCTTCAGCACTTGGACAGTCATCTTTGTCAAAAATTCCATTTTTATTTAAAACATCTACAGCATTACCTGAACCAGTAAAACCTACCAACACATTTTGATTTACCTTGAACACTTTAGAGTATTTTTCACTTACAGTTTCACCTGAATCATTACTAAGACGCGTATCTCCTGAAATAATTGCGAAATTTCTAAATACCGTACCAATTACACAAGACAATATTCACACACCTCCTTGATAGAAATTTTATATAAAAGTTTTCAAACTCCCTCTCACTCCACCTTCACCTGTCCATTCATCAGCATTGGCAAGAGCCAATCGCGAAGTTGGGTGAGTTCTTTGTTTTGTCCTTGTAAACATTTGATTTGTGCAAAATAGGGCTCTGTCATTTTGTGAAAATTATTTTTGATTTCATTTCTTGGTAGAATGATTCTAATTCCTGAAAAATCTTCTTTATTCATATTAGCAAAAGTATTTCCAGTCTTTGCACTTGCATTAGCATTTTCAAAATAATTTTTCAACGCAAAATAAAGATAATATCTATTGGTTTCATCCTCAAAAACAATTGAATTTATTTGTTGATTTGTATGAGACCATTCAGTAGTAAATCCAATTTCACCCACTGTCGCAATACAAGAAACACATAAACTACCTTCAGGTAAATACTTATTCTGTTGTACGCTTGCTCCTAAATCAGTCAATGTTTCTGAAGTGTTATAAATAAAAGTATTTCCTCGAATATCTCCAATTGTTATAAAAGGAATTTCACCTCCAAAATTATCACTATTTGCTCTAGAAGGTGTTTTTCCAGTAATAATTTTCGACTCAAAGTCTTTAAGAGTCTCCACTCCCCACCCCTCTGGGATTTCGCGTTTGAGTTCTGGGTGATAGACCATCTTTCCACCTGATGATTTGTAGGGTTTGCCATTCTGGTCTGGGAAATCAAACTGTACAAACCAGTAGTCATAGAGGGTCTTAGCCATAGCCTCCAACTCTTGGTTGATTTGGTTGTTGATTTGGATTTTATCATCAATTGCTGAAAGTATATTTGCAATTTTATCTTGATTCTCTCTAGGCAATAAATCCAACTCTATTGAATTCATAATTTTTGTGTTCAACGATGGCATTGTTGCTCCAACTGCCAGATTCATCATCATCTTTTTGAAACTATTTTGTTTAAAATAATAAGATAAATACCTAGTGTTAACTTTGTTTTTATCAGCTCGTACTCTTATACATCTACCTGAAAACATCCAACCTTCATGATTTTTATCAACATAGACATTTCTATCAATAGAGCCTACCCTGCTAAACACAATATCTCCTTCAATTAAGATGTATTTACTTAATCTCTTCGTATCAGCTTCAGATACGAAAGGAAGATTTTGGTGTGTAAAATTTATATCTCCCAAATGTTCTACCGTTACTATAGGAGTTCCTTCGCTAACATAATCTTCCTCATGTAATTGGCTACCAAAAGGACCTGTTTGAGAAATAGCAATATCACCTAAAATTACTCTACTCATACTTCAACCCCTTCATTTGCTCTTCAATCTCCTGCTCCAACGTATGCGATTGCTGGAAGAGGTCTGAGAGTTTGCTTTGAAAGGCGGTCATCTTGGCTTCAAATTCCTCTGCTGTGATATCTACATAGTCGATCTTGATGTCAAAGTATTGGCCTGCGCTAAAAGAGTAGTTTTTCTCCTTGATATCCTTATAAGAGACAGTGACAGAAAAGTCCTCGACAGCTTCTTTCTGGATAAAGGTCTCGACGATCTTCTGCTCTTCCTCAGGAGACAGCACGGTCTTTTGGTTCTTGCCTTCCTTGACCTTGGTTCCGAGATTTGAGGCATCGATGAGGACGACATCGCCCTTATTTTTCTTATCGATAAAGAGGATGGAGACGTTGGTACCTGTCGTCGCAAAGATATTAGACGGCATAGAAACGACACCCGCCAGCATTTGATTGTCCACCAAGTATTGACGGATAGTCTTATCAATCCCTGACTGGGCTGTGATAAATCCTGTCGGCAAGACAACGGCTGCTTGACCATCAGGCTTCAGAGAGTAGATGATATGCTGGACAAAGAGCTCATAAATCGCCATCTTGTCCTTAGACTTAGCGGGAACCTTGGGCACTCCTGCAAAGAAACGCTCACTGGCTTCTGGCAAGCTTTCCACTCGGTCACGCCACTCTGAAAAGTCCAGCTTGAAAGGTGGGTTAGAGACGATATAGTCCATTTTTTCAGGATGACGGTTGGCAATGATGGTATTTCCCTGTACGATATTATGGATGGAGTGTTGGAGGCCATTCAAAATCAGATTGAGACGGAGAAGATTAGATGATTTTTGCGAGATATCCTGACTATAGACAGTGGCCTTATCCACACCGATACGACTAGCCAGGTTCATCAGCAAGGTTCCAGAACCAGCAGATGGGTCATAGATTCGCACGTTTGATGGCTGGTCATTTCCCACAAGAATATCAGCAATAATCTTAGCCACAGAGTGAGGCGTGTAGTACTCAGCATACTTACCACCGCCATCTTTATTGTAGTCCTTTATCATGTACTCAAAGAGGGTAGAGAAAAAGTCGAAACCTTGTGAGAAAATGTTCTCATCAAACTTAACGCGCGCAAGGAGATTGATGATAGCTTTTGCAACCTCGTTACGCTTACTACTATCTGAGATAGTATCAGTAATCAAGCGTTCATCAAAGAGACGAATAGATGTATCTCCGTCCGTATAAACAGAGAAAATATCGTTATTATCAATGGCAATCTGGTTGAGGGTATTTTCAAAACTCTCGTAGAAATTCGCTTCATTTTGCTGACGGTGAAGCGTTTCGATCAACTGGTCTGGCTTGAGCCAAGCCGTACTGGTACCGATATCCTCCAAGAGCCAGTCATAGTCATCTTTACTCAAAGTCAATAAGTGCTCATAAGTATTCTCTTCATCTAGGCACTTTGCCTGATATAAAAACTTATCATTTAAAAATTTGTAGAGGAAGGACTGGGTGAGGAGTTTGTATTCCCCCGCTTCCCCTCCTAGTCCCGCATGGGTAAAGACTGCTTTCAAATCATCTACCAAGTCTTGGACTTGGACTTTGTATGTTTCATTCATTAGTGTTGGTATTCCTCTTCATATCCTTCAAATAGCGACTCGACGATATAATTAAAATCCTGTCTTGTCAAACTACTTGCAGATTGGTTGGTTTTCATTTCAATCCGAGCTTCTTCTCGAATCATTTTCTTGAGAAAGTCCTCGTTATCGAGCACTCCTTGATTTTGACCGATTTTACGGTCTAGTCTGACTTTAGAACCCTTGATAACATGGTAAATAGCAGGAAAATCACTGACCATAGTCGAATTGGTTACGTGTTTATAGGAACGAGCTGCCATTTCATCTCCGTCAAAATTCATCGTCAAACGTCTCATATGAGTATGATAATCTTCCACTGACTCAAAGAGGTCTTCGTACTCTTTTTGAATTTCTTTGATGTTTTCCATAGTATAGCCTTCTTGCCCATGAATCAGATGTTTTTTCATGATACGCTGAAATTCTTCGTAGAGAGAGACCCACTCAGGATCTTTCTCATCACGCTCTTTTATAATTCCTCCAGCAACTCGACGCTTCAAATCTTCTAGGTCATTGGCTGCTAGACGGAGTTCTTCCTCCGCAATCTTGACAAAACTAAAACTGGTCTCAGACATGGCAAGATTTAAAAGAGTGCGACTGGAAAAGTCATCTGGCTTATCTATCAGTGACAAGGTCATCAAACGTCTCGAGATAACATTGAGCAGAGTTGCAATCTGAGCAATATCAATCTGCTCAATCAAATGGTCATAACCAAGTAAGCGGGCGATATTATAGTACTGCTTAACCGATTCTAAGGCTTTTCGTAGTTCATTTAGTTGCTTTCTATCCTTAATATCATCAATTGATTGAGAAAAGAACTCTAGATTAGAGGTTGGATAGTCCATGAGGATGCGCTCTGTCTTGCTTAGTTCCTGAGAAATTTCCTCAGCTGGCACAAAGAGCGACCCAAACACATCCTCTCCATTTTCCCCAGTCAGGGTTGTATCATACTCTTGATTAAGTTCTTCCAGATAAGCACGATTAGTCTTGTCAAATTCTTTAGAAATATCCGCAAAATCAACTACATAGCCAAAGAGATAGTCCTTGTAAGGACGATTCACACGAGTCAAAGTCTGAAGAAGGTTATGAGCCTTAATCTTGCGACCTAGATAGAGACGCTTGAGGCGAGGCGCATCAAAACCTGTCAGGAGCATCGAATAGACGATAATGAGGTCAATCTTACCTTCCTTATAGGCATCCACCTTTGCCTTTTTCTCTTCCTTGTCTCCCTCATCATGGAGGATGAGAGCAGAGGTCAAGTTTGTTGTTCCAGCTTTGCGTCGTTCTTCTAACTGCTTTTCAAGCTCACGCGCCTGCTTGGACGAATCGCAGACAATCATACCACCAATAGACTGGTCATCAAAAACCAGATCACGCGCACGATTAAAGTCCTCCAGAATAAAATCAAGCATAGGTTCCACATAGTGCGGATGGGCAAAGATATCTTCTTTGGATAAATCACCACGTTGGATTTCTTCATTAATTGCTCTGAGATTATCTTTATAGGACGTCTCGATATCTTCTCGCATCAAACGCAAGGTAAAACCATCATTGATAGACTGGTTGTAGTAGTATTTATGGATATAATCCCCAAAAATATCACGTGTGGTTGCATGACTTTCCTTAGTCTTGCCATCTTTCTTGTAGGTAATCAAGGGGGTCCCAGTCAAGGCAATCTTGATCGCATTGGTATCTGCCTGATAAAGATTTGGCAAGTAGGAACCTCGTTCGTTATAAGAGCGATGTGCTTCATCGATAAAGTAGATGTTTTGACGATTGAGATCATAGCCAGAGCGATCCGTTAGATCTGAATCATCTTTGAACTTCTGGATATTAACAACGGCGACATCATAACCATCTTGTTTTTGATTGAGTTCTCGAGGATTGTTGATACGCTTAACTTTTAAACCTCTTTTGGTAAATTCCTTAAAGGCTTGGTCTGCCAAGTCCAAGCGATCAACGACAAAGTAAAACTGAGGGACAATTCCCTGTTTTGAGAAATAATTGGTCAGATAGCGGATATTGAAGAAAGCTAAGGCTGTCTTACCTGAGCCCTGTGTATGCCAGATAACACCTTTTTTGACACCTTTTGCGATGGTTTCTTCGATAGCACGAGTTGCAAAATACTGCGGATAGCGCATGACATGTTTCTGCAATTGTATCTGCCCTTCCTTGCTTTCTTCCTCTACATAGACCAGCCCAAAACGAAGCATGAAAAGCAGGCGTTCTTTTTGATACAAAGAAGAGAGGAAAGTATTGCAAGGAGTGTCAGGCTGTAAGTTTGTTGTAAATTCTGGTTGAGATTTGAGAGCAAAACGCTTCACATCCTCAAGTACGAAATCAATTTGTTCATCCTTTAAAGGTACAATTGAATTCAGAAAATCTACTTCTCTTTCTTCCTTGAAAGCATTAAACTTGGTTTTTGAATAGGCATTTGAACCGTAGTAAGAACCCTGTTTTTGTTGACCTTGGCCACTGATATAAGGTAAATTATCTGATAAAGCTATCAATTGAGTAATATTGTTAAAACGACGGAACTTACGATTTTCAAAACGGTATCTGGTTCTGTCCTGTTCTGACTGAATCCCTGTCTTTCCATCACGGATAGCATTGGGTTGTTTAACTTCGATATAAGAAAGGGGAAGCCCATTGATAAATACAACTATATCCGGACGAAATTCATCTTGTCCATTTTGACAAGTGACTTCAAGCGCCAGATGGAAGGTATTAGCTTCAGGATTTTCCCAATCGATATAAACAGCACCTTCTTGTCCCTGTATCCTTTTAAAGAAGGAGCGCCCTAAATCATTTTGATCCAGTTCCAGCTTGATATTGGCCAATTCTCTCTCAAAATCTTCTTCTGTTAAATAGTTATTAAACGTTAAAAATTGCTCCTTAAAAACAGATACAAGAATATTGGTATCTGGATCTCTTTCTTCAATTTCTTTACTATTACGAGAAAGATAGGTATAACCCATTCGCATCAAATGCAGAGCTGCTGGGATTTGTACTCTTGTTAATTCAGAAAAATCTTTTCGTCTTGCCATCGCAAACCTTCCTTACGCTTCATTTGAACTATTCATATCCTAAAATTTCCAAATTTTATACTAGGTCTATTATAGCATGTTTATCCTCAAATTCCATCACTCTTCCCCTTGCAAAAACAATCCATCCCCCCTTTCTCCTCCAAAATATGGTATAGTAGAGTTATACTATCTATGAGGAGTTTACATGTCACAGGATAAACAAATGAAAGCTGTTTCTCCCCTTCTGCAGCAAGTTATCAATATCTCATCGATTGTCGGTGGGGTTGGGAGTTTGATTTTCTGTATTTGGGCTTATCAAGCTGGGGTTTTACAGTCTAAGGAAACCCTCTCTGCCTTTATCCAGCAGGCAGGCATCTGGGGGCCACCTCTCTTTATCTTTTTACAGATTTTACAGACTGTCGTCCCTATCATTCCAGGAGCCTTGACATCGGTGGCTGGTGTCTTTATCTACGGGCACATCATCGGGACTATCTACAACTATATCGGCATTGTCATTGGCTGTGCCATTATCTTTTATCTGGTGCGCCTCTACGGAGCTGCCTTTGTCCAGTCTGTCGTCAGCAAGCGCACCTATGACAAGTATATCGGTTGGTTGGATAAGGGCAATCGCTTTGACCGTTTCTTTATCTTTATGATGATTTGGCCCATTAGTCCAGCTGACTTTCTCTGTATGCTGGCTGCCCTGACCAAGATGAGCTTCAAGCGCTATATGACCATCATCATTCTGACCAAGCCCTTTACTCTCGTGGTTTATACCTACGGTCTGACCTATATTATTGACTTTTTCTGGCAAATGCTTTGACATGTAAAAAATCCGTTTGGTTTCCCAAGCGGATTTTTAGAACTTAGATTGACTGTAGCTTGATACTAAATATACTTTGGTATGAAAATCATACCTATTTTTCGATAGTGAGGCGAGGACTTACCTAGCCTTTCCGCCGTGATAGAAACACCTGAAATCTAATGGTTTCAGGTGTTCGGAAACTTTGAGACATTAGGCTCAAAGTTTAGGTATGGAATTTCGAAGAAAGTCGCTACCGTCCGTAATCACTTAAGGAGAGGCTCAAAAATATTGTTTTCAACCACAAAATCCGTTTGGTTTCCCAAGCGGATTTTATGCTTTATTTTGAAACTTCTTTTGCAAGAACAAAGTTCCCAAGTGTGGCAGAACCATTTCCTGCTACTGCTGGCGTTACAATGTAATCACGTACATCTGGTACTGGTAGGTAACCATTGAGAAGAGCTGTAAATTTCTCACGGACACGGTCCAGCATGTGTTGTTGAGCCATGACCCCTCCACCAAAGACAATCACGTCTGGGCGGAAAGTCACTGTCGCATTAACCGCAGCTTGAGCGATATAGTAGGCTTGAACATCCCAAACAGGGTTGTTGAGTTCAATATTTTCCCCACGAACACCTGTACGAGCTTCCAAACTTGGACCAGCTGCATAGCCTTCCAGACACCCCTTATGGAAAGGACAAACACCCTTAAACTCTTTTTCAATATCCATTGGGTGTCTAGCAACATAATAATGACCCATTTCAGGGTGACCCACACCGCCGATAAACTCACCACGTTGGATGACACCTGCACCGATACCTGTACCGATTGTGTAGTAAACCAAGTTTTCGATACGGCCACCAGCATTGTTACGGGCAACCACTTCACCATAAGCAGAGCTGTTTACGTCTGTAGTGAAGTACATTGGCACGTTTAGGGCGCGACGAAGGGCACCAAGCAAGTCCACATTTGCCCAGTTTGGTTTTGGAGTCGTCGTGATAAAGCCATAAGTTTTTGAGTTTTTATCAATATCAATCGGACCAAATGAACCAACTGCAAGACCAGCAAGGTTATCGAATTTTGAGAAGAACTCGATGGTTTTATCGATTGTTTCGATTGGAGTTGTTGTTGGAAATTGTGTTTTTTCTACAACGTTAAAGTTTTCATCACCGACAGCACAGACAAATTTTGTACCGCCCGCTTCCAAGCTTCCATATAATTTTGTCATGATAAACCTCTTGTTTTTATTTTCTTTATTATAGCATATTTCGAAAGTCTAAATTTCTCTATTTTTTAGATTTTCCTCTGTAAATCTTACCATTCAAGCAAAAACGAACAAACATGTCATTTGTTCGTTTTCACATTAGAGAGGATTGATTAGATTTTCACTTCGATCACAGCATCCCCCTTCGCAACTGAACCTGTTGCGACTGGAGCTACTGAAGCGTAGTCAGCTGTATTTGTAACGATAACCATTGTTGTATCATCAAGTCCAGCTGCAGCGATTTTGTTTGAGTCAAATGTTCCAAGAACATCGCCAGCTTTAACCTTGTCACCTTGAGCAACTTTTGCTTCAAAACCTTCACCATCCATAGATACAGTATCAATACCAACGTGGATCAAAACTTCAGCACCATCAGTTGTTTTCAAACCAAAAGCGTGTCCTGTTGGAAAGGCAATTGAAACTTCAGCATCAGCTGGTGCATATACCACACCTTGGCTTGGTTTCACAGCGATACCTTGCCCCATAGCTCCACTTGAGAAGACTGGGTCATTGACATCAGCAAGAGCAACAACATCACCAACGATAGGAGTTACAAGTGTTTCATTTTGAAGAGCTGCTGGAATGTTACCAGTTGTTTCTTCTTGGACCAAACGTTCTGTCTCTACTTCAGTAGCAACTTCTTTTTCATCCTCATAACCAAACATATAAGTAAGAGCGAAACCAAGAACGAATGATACAGCTACCATAAGAAGGTATTGTGCAAGTTGTCCGTTACCGATGTAAAGCATTGTACCAGGGATGATGGTGATACCATTACCAGTACCTGCAAGTCCAAGGATAGAAGCCAATCCACCACCGATTGCACCAGCAATCAATGAAAGGAAGAATGGTTTACGGAAGCGCAAGTTCACCCCGAAAATAGCAGGCTCTGTAATACCTAGGAAGGCAGAAAGAGCAGCTGGGAAAGCAAGTGTTTTTAGTTTTGGATTTTTAGTTTTAACACCAACCGCAACAGTCGCAGCACCTTGAGCTGTCATAGCAGCTGTGATGATCGCGTTGAATGGGTTAGCATGGTCAGCAGCAAGCAATTGCACTTCAAGCAAGTTGAAGATGTGGTGCACACCTGATACGACGATCAATTGGTGAACCCCACCAATCAAGAAACCACCAAGACCAAATGGCAAGCTGAGGATCGCTTTTGTAGCGATAAGGATGTAGTTTTCAACGACGTGGAAGACTGGTCCGATGACAAAGAGTCCAAGGATAGACATAACCAAAAGTGTCACGAATGGCGTTACTAAGAGGTCAATCACATCTGGAACAACCTTGCGGACAGCTTTTTCAAATTTAGCTCCGACAACCCCGATGATGAAGGCTGGAAGAACGGAACCTTGCAAACCAACAACAGGGATGAAACCAAAGAAGTTCATAGCTGTTACTTCACCACCTGAAGCGACTGCCCAAGCGTTTGGAAGTGAGCCAGAAACCAGCATCATACCAAGAACGATACCAACGGCTGGATTTCCACCGAATACACGGAAGGTTGACCACACAACCAAACCTGGCAAGATGATAAAGGCTGTATCTGTCAAGATTTGAGTGTAAGTTGTCACATCAGCTGGAAGTGTCATTCCAAGAGCAGTCAAGAGACCACGCACACCCATAAAGAGACCTGTCGCTACGATAACTGGGATGATTGGAACGAAAACGTCACCGAAAGTACGGATAGCACGTTGGAACCAGTTCCCTTGTTTAGCTGCTTCTGCTTTCATGTCATCTTTAGATGATGTTGGCAAACCAAGCGCAACAACTTCATCGTACATTTTGTTAACTGTACCAGTACCAAAGATGATTTGGTATTGACCTGAGTTAAAGAAAGCACCTTGAACTTTTTCCAAGTTCTCAATCACTTCTTTATTGATTTTTCCTTCATCTTTGACCATGACACGAAGACGAGTCGCACAGTGGGCAACACTGTTGACATTTTCACGTCCGCCCAAGGCATCGATGACTTTTTTTGCAATTTCCTGATTGTTCATTTGCAAAAATCTCCTTATATAAAATTTTGTTCTTGTTTGAAAGCGATTTTATCCGCCCTACGACTATTATTTTATCATGTTTTAGAAATATGTCAAGCGTTTTGCAGAAAAAATATTCTATCCACTTAGTAGACACGTTTCAGATTGATTGTTTTTGACTGTTTTAACAGACATCCCTTGAAAAAATAAGTTTGAACCCTTGGTTAAAAAGGCTTTTGTTTCATTCTCTTTCGTATTTTCGTGAAAATTTGATTGATTTCCTGCATTTATTTTGTGACAAACGTTTGACAGTTTTTTCTCTTTTTTAACATAAAAGACTTGCTTTTTTAACCGAAAACGGTTACTATTAAAAGTGATAAGATTTTTGGAGGAATGAATGAATGGAATGGACAACTGAGCGTCGTTACAGACTTTATCAAGATTGGACGCAAGAAGAAATTCAACATATAAAAGAAAATATGGCACAATCTCCATGGCATACTCATTACCATGTTGAGCCAAAAACAGGACTTCTCAACGACCCAAATGGCTTTTCTTACTTTGATGGGAAGTGGATTGTTTTTTATCAGAACTTCCCTTTTGGTGCAGCCCACGGTTTAAAATCTTGGGTGCAGCTTGAAAGTGATGATTTGGTTCACTTTAGAGAAACTGGAGTCAAAGTGTTGCCTGATACTCCATTAGATAGCCACGGTGCCTACTCTGGTTCTGCCATGCAATTTGGCGATAACTTGTTCCTATTTTATACAGGAAATGTTCGTGATGAAAACTGGATCCGTCACCCTTACCAGATTGGAGCTTTGATGGATAAGAATGGCAAGATTACAAAGATTGATAAGATCTTGATCGACCAGCCAGCAGACTCTACTGACCACTTCCGTGATCCGCAAATTTTTAACTTCAAGGGCCAATACTATGCTATCGTCGGTGGACAGGACTTGGAGAACAAAGGCTTCGTCCGTCTCTACAAGGCTGTAGACAACGACTATACAAACTGGCAAGCCGTTGGCAACCTTGACTTTGCTAACGATCGTACTGCCTACATGATGGAATGCCCGAATCTGGTCTTTGTAGGAGAGCAACCTGTCCTTCTTTACTGCCCACAAGGATTGGATAAAAAAGTTCTAGATTACGATAATATCTATCCAAATATGTATAAGATTGGGGCTTCCTTTGACCCTGAAAATGCTAAAATGGTAGATGTATCTCAACTTCAAAACATGGACTATGGTTTCGAAGCCTATGCAACTCAAGCCTTCAACGCTCCTGATGGACGTGCTCTAGCTGTTAGCTGGCTTGGCTTGCCTGATGTTTCATATCCATCTGACCGTTTTGACCACCAAGGAACCTTCTCTTTGGTCAAGGAACTCACTATCAAAGACGGTAAACTTTACCAATACCCAGTCGCAGCTATCAAGGACCTTCGTGCGTCTGAAGAAGCCTTCTCAAATCGTGCCCAAACCAATAACACTTACGAACTCGAACTCAACTTGGAAGCTAATAGCCAGAGCGAGATTGTCTTACTTGCTGATAAAGAAGGCAAGGGACTTTCCATCAACTTTGACCTTGTAAATGGTCAAGTGACAGTAGATCGTAGCCAGGCTGGAGAACAGTATGCCCAAGAATTTGGCACAACTCGCTCTTGCCCTATCGAGAATCAGGCTACTACTGCTACAATCTTCATCGATAACTCTGTCTTTGAAATTTTCATCAATAAAGGAGAAAAAGTATTTTCTGGTCGTGTCTTCCCACATGCGGACCAAAATGGTATCCTGATCAAATCTGGAAACCCAACTGGAACTTACTATGAATTAGATTATGGTCGCAAAACTAACTGATGTCGCCAAACTTGCAGGTGTCAGCCCTACTACCGTTTCTCGGGTTATCAATAAAAAAGGCTATCTATCTGAAAAAACCATTCAAAAGGTCAATGAAGCCATGCGAGAATTGGGCTATAAACCCAACAACCTAGCTCGCAGTCTACAAGGAAAGTCAGCTAAGTTAATCGGTTTGATTTTCCCTAATATTTCCAACGTTTTCTATGCAGAATTAATTGATAAGCTGGAGCACCAACTCTTCAAAAATGGGTACAAGACCATCATCTGCAACAGTGAGCATGATTCTGAGAAGGAACGCGAATACATCGAAATGTTGGAAGCCAATCAGGTGGACGGCATCATTTCGGGTAGTCACAACTTGGGAATAGAAGACTACAATCGCGTGACAGCACCAATTATTTCCTTCGACCGCAATCTGTCACCAGACATTCCTGTCGTCTCCTCTGACAACTATGCTGGTGGGGTTCTTGCAGCCCAGACCTTGGTCAAGACAGGCGCCCAGTCTATCATCATGATTACAGGGAATGACAATTCCAATTCGCCAACTGGACTACGCCACGCTGGTTTTGCATCTGTACTCCCAAAAGCTCCTATTATCAATGTTTCCAGTGACTTTTCTCCCGTCAGAAAAGAAATGGAAATCAAGAATATCTTGACTCGACAAAAGCCAGACGCCATCTTTGCTTCAGATGATTTGACCGCTATTCTAGTCATTAAAATTGCTCAGGAACTGGGAATTTCTGTACCAGAAGAGCTCAAGGTCATCGGCTATGATGGGACTTACTTTATCGAGAATTACTATCCTCAACTCGCGACCATCAAGCAACCTTTGGAAGAGATTGCCTGCCTCACTGTTGATCTTCTCTTGCAAAAAATCGAAGGTAAGGAAGTCGCCACAACAGGCTACTTTTTACCAGTTACATTATTACCAGGAAAAAGTATTTAAACACAAGAAAACTCAGACCAATTCGTCTGAGTTTTTTATGATCTTAAATTTTCTAGATAACGCTGGGCAGTCTCTAAGTTAAAGGTTTTATCAGCAATGAGACGATCAACTAGGGGAGCAACTTCAGACTCGCTAGCACCAGCTAGGAGAGCTAAGGATTTGGCCTGCAATTTCATATGTCCCTGCTGAATACCCGTACTGACCAAGGCTTTGAGGGCCGCAAAGTTTTGGGCAAGTCCGATAGACACGATAAGCTGGGCTAATTCTTTGGCAGAAGGATTTCCCAGTAGTTCATGACTGAGGGCTACACGAGGGTTGAGACCAATAGAGCCACCCTTGGTCGCTACAGGCATGGGCAGGGTCATCTCACCGACCAATTCTTCTCTTTCAAGGTCCAGCATCCATTGACTAAGACCTTGGTAATGTCCATCTCGACTGGCAAAGGCATGGGCCCCAGCTTCGATGGCACGCCAGTCATTACCAGTGGCAATCAAAATGGCATCAACACCGTTAAATATCCCTTTATTATGAGTAGCTGCTCGATACGGATCAGCTTGCGCAAATTGGCTAGCTAAAGCCATTTTCTCCGCAATTTCTCGTCCTTGATCCTTTTGGCGGCTCATGTAGCGAAAGGCGATGCGACAGGTTGCAGTCACCAGAGAATCGGTCGCGTAATTAGACAGAATTCCCATGAGACTCTGTCCCTGACTAAGTTCTTCTAAGACAGGCTTCAAGGCTTCCAGCATGGTATTGAGCATATTAGCTCCCATAGCTTCTTGGGTATCGACATGGAGATAAACAACGAGAAAGTCTGTTTCGCCTTTTATCTGCTCGACATGCAAATCACGCGCCCCACCCCCGCGTTTAACGATAGAAGGATAAGCTTGATTGGCAAGCTCCAAGAGTTCTGCTTTCTTGCTGACAATCTTCTCTTGCGCCTGTTCAGGTTCAACAACTTGATAAAGGGCTACCTGTCCAATCATCTGACGCTCATGGACTTGAGCAGTAAAACCGCCTGCTCGCTTGATGATTTTACTGGCATAGCTGGCCGCAGCAACCACAGAGGGCTCTTCTGTCACATAAGGAACTGTGTAGTCCTGACCGTTGACGAGAACCTCTGGGACCAGCGAATAAGGCAGAGAAAAAGTTCCCACTACATTCTCACTCAGCTGGTCTGCGACAGTCACGCTAATTTGTTCATCCTGCTCCAGACTGGTTTGCTTTTCAGGACTAAGGAGCGCCTGAGCTTTTAACAGCTCAAGGCGCTCATGGTATGATTTTTTAGAAAATCCATTCCAACTTATCTTCATTATTTTTCAACCTTGCTATAACGGCGTTGGTGGTCCACAATTTCAACCAAGGCAAAATCTTGATTTTCATAGCCAGCAAACTGGGCAGAGTTTGTTTCATCTAAGTCTACTTCTTCAAAGAAGACTTTTTCATAGTCTGCAACGGATAGGGCAGTTCGTTGGTTGAGCTTGTTCAAGCGGTCTTTATCCAAATAAGCTTCATATCCTTCAACCAATTCACCACTAAAGAACTCAGCCACAGCACCACTTCCGTAACTATAAAGGGCGATTTTATCTCCAGCCTTCAGGCTATCTGTATTTTCCAAGAGAGACAGAAGCCCAAGGAAGAGGGAACCTGTATAGATATTCCCCACCTTTTGACTGTAGAGAATAGACTGTTCAAAATGCTTTTGCAAGAGGTCTTTTTTCTCTTGAGGCAGGCTCTTATCCATGATTTTTTTCAAGCCTTTTAAGGCTAATTTAGGATAAGGCAAGTGGAAGCAAACCGCAGCAAAATCATCTAAGGTAAGCTGGTAGCGTTTTTGATATTCAAGCCAAGTCGTTTTCAAACTATCCAAGTATTGCTGGGTAGAATAAACACCATTTACATAAGGGGTTGTTGAGTAATTTGGACGCCAGAAATCCATGATGTCACGAGTCTGAGCCACATTGTCATTATTAAAGGCCATAATGCGTGGATTTTGTGTAATTAACATAGCCACACTTCCAGCACCCTGAGTGGGTTCTCCTGGAGTTTCAATACCGTACTTCGCAATATCACTAGCAATGACCAATACCTTGGACTCTGGAGAATTTTCCACATGCAATTTGGCATAATGAAGGGCCGCTGTCGCTCCATAGCAGGCTTCTTTAATCTCGAAACTACGAGCAAAGGGCTGGATGCCCAGCAAACCATGCACAAAGACGGCTGCAGCTTTACTTTGGTCAATTCCTGACTCAGTAGCTACAATGACCATGTCAATTTCTTGTCTCTCTTGCTCAGTTAAAATAGAATCACTTGCACTGGCCGCCAAGGTCACGATATCCTCAGTTAGGGGCGCAATACTCAATTCCTTGAGCAAGAGTCCTTTGCTTAATTTTTCAGGGTCAATTCCCCTCGCTTCTGCTAAGTCTTGTAATTTCAAGACATATTGACTGGTCGCAAAACCAATCTTATCAATACCGATTGTCATATTTACCTCTGTTTTATCATTCATTGTAAAAAATCGTTCTATACTATTTTATCACAAATAGCAGTAAAAGAGAGAAAAAAGACTTGATTCACCAAATCAAGTCGCTTATTATTCTAACCATTATGCTGTTTTCGTAAGTGAGAATAAAGTCTGAGAATCACTGTTCCGCTAGCCATTCCAATGGAAATCACCAAAGCCAACATAACAACCAAGGTTGCACTAGCAATGGCATGACTGTAATCTCCCGTCACAAAAAAGGCAGTTGTCCGATAGGAGAGATAACCCGGAACCAGAGGTGCCAAGATGGCCAAGATAAAGACCACAGCAGGTGTCTTATAAAGAATACTTAGAATCTGGCTGACACAAGAACCGATAATGGCTGCAATAAAAGTAGCCACAATAACATTGGTCGGTTCCTTGAGCAAAAGATAGATTAGCCAGACAGCCATGCCCAAAATCCCTCCAGGTAAGAGCATAGAGCGTTGCACATTGAGTACGATTAAAAATGTAATAATGGCAAGAAGACTTGCTACTGCTTGTAATAAAAAGGTTGTTAGTGTCATATTAGTTCATCAATACCAAGGCGACAGAAGTTCCCGCCCCTAAAGCAAGGGTAATGAGCAGGGATTCAAACATCTTACTCATACCAGAGTTTATGTGGTTGGTCATAATATCACGAACCGCATTGGTCAAGGCAATCCCTGGTACAAAAGGCATAACTGCACCAGCTATAATCAAATCTGCCGTTGAAGGAAAACCTGTGTAGCGAGCCCAAAACTGGGCTATCATCCCAAATACAAAAGCTCCAGCAAAGGCCGTCACAAAGGGAATTCGGATAAACTTCTCCACATAGAGGGAAAAGGCAAAACCAAATAAGGTAGCCACTCCTGCCCCAAGTGCGTCGTAGATATTTCCACTAAACATAATTGAAAAGAAAGGAGCACTAAAGGTCGCAGCCAAAGTTACCTGCAACTTAGTATAAGGAAGGGGCTGAGCTTGCAAAGCCGTCAATTGCTTGAAGGCCGTCTCTAAATCAAGCTTTCCTCCTACCAACTGACGAGAAATCTGATTCACATCGCAGACTTTTTCGATGTTATAAGAAGAGGAAGTCACGCGTTTCATTCGTGAAATATTGGTATTTTCAATGGAGAAAAAGATAGCGGCAGGCATGGCAAGAACATTGCAATCCACAATCCCCTGCGAATGCGCAATACGGATCATGGTATCTTCTACACGATGAATCTCTGAGCCACTTTTGAGAAGAATGGTTCCAGCTAACATAATCACATCGATGACGGCATTTAATTCTCTTGATTCTTCCATGCGTTCCTCCTTTTATCAACTCCTTCTATTCTATCACAAATCCGGACTCAAAAAAAATCTTTGCCATGAAATCATGACAAAGATTCTAGTATCACTATGGATTATCTGGGGAAGTATCTCCTCGTTGTGAATTACCTTGCGAGTTTCCTTGTGTTGGAGTGGTTTCTGCATTCCCCGGCTCGTTAGGTTTCCGAGAAGGACTAGACGACGAAGAGGATGAGGATGAAGATGTTGAAGAAGTACGAGTTTGTTTTGCTTTATAAATAGAAATTTTAACACGAGTGGTGTTCAAATCTACCTTTTCACCCGGTTTTGGACTTTGCTCTACAACAGTCCCCTCAGCAGTTCCTTCAGGAGCTTTAGACACTTCTACAACTTCGATATTAGCTTTTTTAATGTCATATATCTCTGTAAGATTATTGACTGCAAATTCTCGGCTAGAACCAATATAGCTTGGCATTGAAATAGAATTTACTTTTTTAGCAACTGTCAAAACTATTTGAGTTGCCTTGCTAAGATCATAGGTTGTTCCCTCCGGTAAACTTTGTTTCATGATTGTACCGGCTTCGATTTCGTTGGATTCTTCTTCCTCAATCTTAATCAGATTTTCTGGAACCTTCTTACCCTTCAACTCTGCCACTACATCACTAGATTTTCGTCCAAGATAATTTCCAAGTTGGAAGGATTGCTGACCAGAAGACACAATCAAATTAATTTTTGTTCCTTCTTTGCGTGTCGTACCAGCGTCAGGATCGGTACGAATAACACGACCTTCTTCAACCTTATCACTAGCCTCTGTTTTTTCTTCACCAACCTCAAAATTGGCTTTCTTAAGCGCTTCTTTAGCCTCAGCAACCGTCTGACCTGCCACCTTTGGAACGGCAATGGTAGCAGGCGTTCTATATAAAATCCATACCAAGGATGCCACAACCAACAAGAAGGTCGCAAATAAAATTGGATAACGTGCTTTCATGCGACGCCGTTTGGTTGGCTTTGGACTAGGTACTGGTTTTTCTGTCTGATGAGGCTGGGGCTTAGGCTGAGGTCTTCCCTCTTGTACCGGAGCTTTAGGAATAGAAGTCAAGGTACTTTGTGGAACTTTAGGAAGAGTTTTAGTATCTGCCTTAGTTGCATCGTCAAAGACTAGCTTTGGTTCATTACGACGATTATTAGACAAACTACTCGACAAATCCACATACATTTCAGCGACTGATTTGTAGCGATCTGTCAATTTCTTAGCAGTTGCCTTGATAACAACATTTTCTAGAGCCTGAGGCACAGATGGATTTTCGGCTATAACCGATGGCAGTGGTTTCTGGAAATGCTGGAGGGCGATGGTCACTGCGCTATCCCCATCGTAAGGAATATGACCTGTCAGCATCTCATAGAAAATAATTCCCATGGCATAGATATCACTCTGCACAGTTGCTTTAGAACCACGCGCCTGCTCTGGTGATAAATAATGCACAGAACCTAGCATTGAGTTAGTCTGAGTCAAACTCGTCTCTGCAAAGGCTACTGCAATCCCAAAGTCTGTAACTTTGGCAGTCCCATCTGGGGTCAAAAGGATATTTTGCGGTTTCAAATCCCTGTGAACAATTCCTCGAGTATGGGCTAAGCGCATAGCCAAGAGGATTTGTCCCATGATTCGAACCGCTTCTTCATTTGAAAGAGGGTGATGTTCCTTGATATAGCGTTTGAGGTCTAATCCAGCAACATATTCCATTGCGAGATACTGTTGTCCCTCTTCTTCACCGATATCTGTAATCCGAACGATATGAGGATGGTCCAAATCTGCCATGGCTCTCGCTTCCCGCTGAAAACGAGCCACAGCAATCGGGTCTGTCTGGTAGTTGGTCCTCAGGACCTTTACCGCCACTTCTTCCCCGTCTAGAATCAAATCTTTAGCCAAGTAAACATCTGCCATGCCTCCTCGACCAATTTGTTTGATAATCCGATACCGCCCGGCAAAAATCTTGCCGATTTGGATCATTCTGTTGCCTCCTCATTAACAGCAATAAGGGCAACTGTGATATTGTCTAAACCACCTGCATTGTTGGCAAAACGAATCAAGGTTGCTGCCTTATCTTCCAAAGAAATATCGCTGGTTACAATATCAGAAATCTCACTTCCTGAAATCATATTTGTCAAGCCATCACTATTGAGTAAGAGATAGTCCCCAGGCTCAAGGGTGATTATTCCAAAATCAGGCTGAATTTCGTCTTTTTGACCGATTGACTGGGTAATAATATTTTTCTGTGGATGGCTAGCAGCTTCTTCTGGCGTCAATTGACCTGCCTTAAGCAATTCATTGACTAAAGAATGGTCGCTCGTTAACTGGTGGTATTCTTCTCCACGAATCAAACCGATACGAGAATCCCCAATGTGGGCGTAGATAGCCTGATTATCAATAATGGCTACAGCCTCAAGGGTTGTTCCCATTCCTTTATAGGCTTCATTTTGTCCCAATTGGTTAATCCTTTGATTTTCAATCTCAAGGTTGTTAGCATACCATTCACGCACTTCATTAACCGTATCGATTTGTGTATCAACCCAAGCTACACCTAGGTCTGTTACCGCCATTTCACTAGCGATATTCCCTGCGCGATGACCTCCCATACCATCAGCTAGGATAATCATAGTACGTCCAGCTCTATTGACATAGTGGTTGACATAGTCTTGGTTATTTGTTCGTTTCTGACCAACATCTGTTAATAATGAAATTTCCATGTGTTAGTTCCTTCCTAATCCGATATCTTGCGAAATTGACTGATGAAGAATCCATCACTTCCATACAATTCAGGTGTGATGAGGATACAGCCATCTTTCATGATATCCTTACATTCATGTTCTAGTGTTACCTGCTCAAATTCAGGATGACTTTCTAAAAATGCCTGTACGACTTGAAAGTTCTCCTCTGAGACAATAGTACAGGTACTATAAGTTATTATACCACCTTTGCGTAGTGTTTGACAAACACTACCTAATATTTCTAGCTGAATTTCCTGCAAGGACGCGAAATCTGATGTTTCCTTATTGTATTTGATGTCTGGTTTGCGTCGCAGAAGACCAATTCCTGAACAGGGAGCATCTACCAAAATCTTATCAAATGAATCCTGACCAAAAAACTCATGTACCTTTCTGGCATCCAATTTTTGCCTTTGAACCCGATCTACAACCCCCAAACGTTGGGCATTTTCTTGAATTAAGTCCAACTTGTGATCGTAAAGGTCCAAAGCCGTAACCTGACCTGTTGTGAGATAAGAAGCTATATGGGCTGTTTTTCCACCCGGAGCCGCACAGGCATCTAGAACCTGCTCATCACCTTGTAAATCAAGCGTCGGAGCAACAAGCTGACTGGACTCGTCTTGAATGGTAATAGCTCCCTCCGCAAACAAATCATGGCCTGCAAAGTGCCCCTGCTCCTTAACCAAACCAGAAACAGACAAGGATGAATCACTGGCCTCCAACAAGGCTTGGATTTCCTCTTTTCGTCCTAGGTCTGTCACACGAATACTGGCCTTGTTGCGCACCAAAAGACTTTCAAAAATAGCTTGCGCTCGCTCTTCGCCGTATTCTTCCTTGAGCTTGGCAACTAGCCAAACCGGAAGGGAATATGCAATGGAGTCACGCTTGTTTTTTCGTTTGATGCTGGTGATATCTGGCCATCCTTCACGCAAGATACGGCGAAGGACAGCGTTGACCAATTTTTCACTGCCTTTTTTACGGACTTTGGCCAATTCTACTGCTTCATTGACCACAGCATGGTCTGGAATCTTGTCCAAATAGAGGAGCTGGTAGGTACTCATAAGAAGCAGAACATAAAGCCAGCTGTCTAACTGGTCTCTGTCTTCGATAAAGTGGGATAGATACCATTCTAAGGTGAGTTTGCGGGCTACCGTTCCGTAGACAATCTCTGTCACCAAGCCCTTGTCTGCTACAGAGAGTTGGCTTCCCTTGAGATGCTTATTTAAGGCGATATTTGAGTATGCTTGATTGATAAAGACATCCTCTAATGCCGCTAGGGCTAAACTTCTTGCCGTTTCTACTTTAGTCACCAAATCGTTCTCCTACAGTCAATGTCCGTCCAACTCCATTGAGGAAGGAAGCAATGTCCATCTTAGGTTTACCAGCTGGCTGCACTTGTTTGAGGGATAGAGCTCCTTCTGCTGTTGCGACAACCAATTCTTTCTTGCCGATAGAGAGAATCTCACCTGGATTTCCCTGACCTTCTACTGGTAGGGCTTCATAAATCTTAAAGCGGTCACCCTTAAGGAAAGTATGGGCAACAGGCCACGGGTTCATCCCACGGATTTGGTTGAAAAGTTGACGATTGGTCTTAGTCCAATCTAGTTTTTCTTCTTCTGGCTTGATATTTGGCGAGAAAGTAACCTGACTTGGATCCTGCGGTTCAGGTTTGATATCACCAGCAATATAGGCAGGCAAAGTATCCAAAAGCAAATCACGACCAACTAGAGCCAATTTTTCAAACAAGGTGCCAACATTGTCCTCATCCGTGATTGGAATACTACGACGAGAAATCATATCTCCTGCATCCATTTCCTTGACCATTTCCATAATGGTCACACCAGCTTCCTCATCCCCTTGAATCAAGGCATAATGGATTGGCGCTCCACCACGGTGTTTAGGAAGAAGAGAGGCGTGAACATTGACAGCAAAGTCCATGCTATCAAGGAGTTTACTTGGGAGAAACTGCCCAAATGCAGCAGTCACAATTCCATCTGCTCCTAGCTTCATAAGATCTTCCATCTCTGGACTTCCAGATAATTTTTCAGGTTGGTAGATAGGAAGTCCTGCCTCTTTGGCAGCTTGTTTAACTGGGGTCTCCTGGATCACTTTTTTACGTCCGACAGCACGGTCTGGCTGGGTCACAACGGCTAGAATTTCGTAACGGTCATCTGTCAAAAGCCCTTTTAAGACTGTTGCTGAAAAGTCGGGGGTCCCCATAAAGATTAATTTTGTCATATCTTCTCCTTCTTATAAAAATTGCTGTGGCTCATGGTCAATGCTGAGACGGAGCTCACTATTTTCCCGTTCTTGAGTCAAGGCCAAGACCTGGTTGAGGGTCGGCCCCAGCTCATCTTCTAAACGGTATTTAATTAAAATCTGGTAATGATAGAGGTTGTGGGTACGAGCAATGGGTTTTGGCGTCGGCCCAAGGATGTTACTGGTTTCAGACAAACCTGAGCGCAAAATGTTCATAACTTCATAGGCACGTTTGACCACCTCTTCTTCTTTCTTGTGAGAAAGGGTAATGCCAATGGTGAAATAGTAAGGTGGATAACCTAGTTGGCGTCTGATTCCCATTTCATAGGCATAAAATCCTTCGTAATCCTGTTCCTTGGCAAATCGAATAGCATAGTGCTGAGGATTGTAAGACTGGATCAATACCTGGCCAGCTTTTTCAGCCCGACCTGCTCGACCTGCCACCTGAGTCAAGAGCTGGAAAGTTCTCTCAGAAGAACGGAAATCTGGTAGATTCAATGCCGTATCCGCATTGAGCACTCCGACTAGGGTCACATTGGGAAAATCCAATCCCTTGGCAATCATCTGAGTACCTAGTAAAATATCTGCTTCCCCTCGACCAAACTGGTCAAGCAGAGCTTGATGACTACCTTTCTTACGAGTCGTATCCACATCCATCCGTAGAATGCGGGCCTGCGGAAAGAGTTCTGCTAGCTCGTCATAAGCCTTCTGTGTTCCCGTCCCGTAGTAACGAATACTGCGGCTCTTACAGTTGGGGCAAACATGAGGAATGTCCTTTGAAAAACCACAATAATGGCAGTTCATGGTCTTGGTATCCATGTGCAGGGTCAAAGAAATATCACAGTTGGGACACGTATCCACCGTCCCACACTCCCGACACATGACAAAGCTAGAATAACCACGGCGATTGAGCATGAGAACCACCTGCTCTTTTTTAGCTAGACGGTCTTGAATGGCTTCTAGCAAGGGAGGTGTAAAGTTTGATGTCTCATTCTGCCCGATATAGTCTCGAAAGTCAATCACTTGAACCTCAGGAATCCTAGCTAAAGGATTGGCACGTTGGGTCAGACGTAAGTGTTGATAGACGCCTTTTCCAGCTCGCGCACGGCTCTCTAAGCTCGGCGTTGCAGACCCAAGTACCAGAGCCGCTTGATTATACTGGGCCCGTAAAATGGCCACCTCTCTGGCATGATAACGGGGATTACTGTCCTGCTTATAAGTCGCTTCATGCTCCTCATCGATTATCATAACACCTAGATTCTTCAGCGGAGCAAAGATGGCAGATCTGGCACCCACAACAACTTGGGCATCTCCACGTTCCACCTTGCGCCATTCATCATACTTTTCACCATTGGACAGGCCTGAGTGAAGAATGGCCACTTTCTCACCAAAACGTGCTATAAAACGCTCCGTCATTTGCGGCGTCAGGGAAATCTCAGGCACAAGCAAAATAGCAGTTTTACCCTTGTCCAAGGCCCCTTGGATAATTTGCAAATAAACCTCGGTCTTCCCACTTCCTGTAATCCCTTGAAGGAGGAAGGGAGGCTGATGACTGCCAATAGCACTCACAACCGCATCACGCGCCTGTCTTTGTTCTGGATTTAACTCCAAAGGTCTACTTGCTTCAATTCCTTCAAAATAAGCAGCCGAGCGTTGGACTTCCTTTTGGACTATGGTAACAGCACCTTGTTCTACAAAGAAGTTGACTTGCTCCCGTGAATAGTACTCTAGCAAACTAGCCAAGGAAGCACTCTCAGGATGAGAAAGCAAATAGTCTCTCAGTTCTAACTTTTTCTTGGCGCGTGCAGAAATCTCGACACCTTCTAATCGAGCAAGATTCACCTCATACCAAGACTGGGTCTTGACCTTCTTTTGATCAATTGCCTGATATTCCAAACCAAGCAGGCCTTTTCTAGTCAAACGCATCATTTCAGCTTGCTTACCTAAATCCAAAGAAGAAAAGGCTAGTGAATCTTCAGAACCAAACAAGCGCTCTCGGTCTTCCTGACTCAGACCTGCCATAGGATAGAGAATCTTATCATAGCTGGAGTTCAGAAATCCTGGAAGCATGGACTTGAGAATGGAGATTTTATAGGAGAAGACGGACTTGCGTAACTCCTCAGCCAGCCAGAGTTGTTCTTGCGTGAGAACAGGAGAAAAATCCAGCACCTCCGCAATATCTTTTAAATCTTGCTCCATCTCTTCTTTAGATGATTGAGAATCCAAACCAAGAACAATCCCTTGAATCAGGCGATTGCCCTTACCAAAAGGCACATGAACCCGCATCCCAACTTCTAGCATTTCCTCAAATTCCTCAGGAATCCTGTAACTATAGGGCTGGTCCGTCTGCATCAAAGGCACATCCACAATAATCTTGGCTATAGCCATCTTCTCACCTCCTCCTTGTCAGTAGATTCTTGCAATAGAAAAAATAAGATTGAGTCCCCCCAACCTTAAATTTTTTCACCATCTTCTTTTTCTTTAGCAATTTGCTCTTTGATTTTCTTTTCTTCTTCTTCTTTGCGACGTTTTTCTTCTTCGATACGGCGACGCACTGCTTCACGTTTTCCTTCTGGATCTGGATGAATCGTAACGTTTCCTGATTCGATTTCTTCTAAAGCGCGAAGAGTTGATTTTTCAGACTTGAAACCTTGAGTTGCTGGCGCACCTGCTTCTAATTCGTGGGCACGTTTTGCTTCCAAGATTACGAGTGAATATTTTGAAGGAACCTTGTCGAGCAAGGTATCAATAGAGGGTTTTAACATCATTTGCTTGTACCTATTTTCTAAATTTTATCGGGTAGTTGGAGTTTTTGGTAACATCTCCTGATAGTGACCAATGACACGATCCACACGGAAGTGCTCTGCTTCGATCACACGTTTGACACGCTCAGCAGCTAGAGGCACCTGATCGTTGACAATCGCATAATCATACTCACGCATGAGAGCAATTTCTTCCTTGGCCTTTTCGATTCGTTGGGCAATCACTTCTGCACTATCTGTTCCTCGACCTACCAAACGATCTTGTAATTCATCTAAGTCTGGTGGTGTCAGGAAGATAAAGACAGCATCTGGAACCTTTTTCTTGACCTGAAGAGCACCTTGAACCTCAATTTCAAGGAAAACATCGATTCCCTTGTCCAAGGTTTCATTGACATAGGTCAGAGGAGTTCCATAGTAGTTGCCGACATATTCTGCGTATTCCAACATCTGTCCTTGACGAATCAGCTCTTCAAACTCTTCACGAGTACGGAAGAAATAGTCAACACCATCCACTTCTCCAGGACGTTGTGCGCGTGTCGTCATAGATACAGAGTATTGAAATTGGTTTTCAGAACTCTCAAAAATCTCTCTTCTAACCGTTCCTTTTCCAACCCCTGAAGGACCAGAAAAAACGATTAGTAAGCCTCGGTCTGCCATTGTGTCTCCTTTTAGTCAGTCTGTGAAATAACATTTCTCTAGAATAATGGCAAAAAGCCAGATTATCCTTTACAGTCTTTCTATCTAGTGTAACAAAAAAGCAGTAATTTTTCAACTGCTCTTTCTTATTTATTTAGCATAATCTACTGCACGAAGCTCGCGAATCACGGTTACCTTGATATTTCCTGGGTAATCGAGATTGTTTTCAATTTTCTCACGAACTTTATGAGCTAAGATTGTGACTTTGTCGTCCTTGATTTGTCCTGGATTTACCATGATGCGGATTTCACGTCCTGCTTGAAGGGCAAAGCTATTTTGTACCCCTTCAAAGCCGTTAGCAATTTCTTCCAAATCATGGAGACGCTTGATGTAGCTTTCAAGAGACTCACTACGAGCACCTGGACGAGCTGCGCTCAAGGCGTCTGCTGCAGCAACGATAACTGCAATGACGCTCTCAGCTTCAACATCTCCGTGGTGGCTAGCAATCGTATTAACCACAACTGGATGTTCCTTGTACTTACGGGCCAATTCCATACCGATTTCAACGTGGCTACCCTCAACCTCACGGTCAATGGCTTTTCCGATATCGTGAAGGAATCCAGCACGACGGGCAAGAGCCGCATTTTCACCAAGTTCGCTCGCCATGATACCAGCCAACTTAGCAACCTCAATCGAATGACGCAAGACATTTTGTCCATAAGAAGTACGGAACTGCAAACGTCCCATAATCTTCATCAAGTCTGGATGAAGGTTTGGCGCACCAATTTCATAGGCAGCAGCCTCACCGTATTCACGAATCTTATTGTCAATCTCTTGACGGTTTTTCTCAACCAACTCTTCGATACGAGCTGGGTGAATACGACCATCTTTGAGCAACATTTCCATAGTCATACGGGCAATCTCACGACGAATCGGGTCAAAACCTGACAAGGTCACCACTTCTGGTGTATCGTCGATAATCACATCAACCCCTGTCAAACTTTCAAAGGTACGAATATTACGACCTTCACGACCAATAATGCGTCCCTTCATAGTATCATCTGGCAGATGAACTGTTGAGTTTGTTGACTCCGCTACATATTCACCAGCGATACGTTGCATAGCTTGAACCAGGATGTCCTTGGCCATTTTATCAGAACGTTCCTTGACCTCTTGCTCAGCTTCGCGAATACGGCTAGCAATCTCCTTGGTCAAGTTTTCCTCTGTCTGTGCCAAGATAATATCTCGTGCTTCTGCCTGAGACAGAGCACCAATACGCTCTAGTTCTGCTTCTTTTTGTCTTTCGACTTCCTCTAATTGCTCTTCACGCGCATCAAGGTTTTTCGCTCTATCAGAAATACTTTGTTCTTTTTGTTCAAGTGTTTGTTCTTTACTCGTCAAATTGTCGTCCTTACGATCAAGGCTAGTAGCTCTCTCTGTCAAACGACTTTCGATTTGTTTGAGTTCTTGACGTTCTGATTTGAATTCAGCGTCCACTTCTTCACGGTATTTTCTGGCTTCTTCTTTGGCCTCCAATAGTGCTTCTTTTTTAAGAGACTTACTTTCACGTTTAGCTTCATTAACAAGTAAATCCGCTTCACGCTCAGCTTGTCCACGTAAATTAGTTGCTTCTTGTTCAGCATTTAAAAGCATCAACTCCGCAGCTTCCTGAGATGATTTCATCTTAGCTGAGATGCTGACATATCCAATGACTAAACCAATGATGACGGCAAAAACAGCAATCGCAAGCGACATGATTTCCATGTTTTTACCTCATTTTATTGTTATTCCGAATGACATACATTCTTTTACATTCTACCATAAAAAAGTGATTTTCACAAACCTAAAATTAAGAGTGTCTATTGAAATTTAGACAAAGGGCCATCTACTTCTAAACTCTATTGTATTAATTTATCTAGTGGCCTTTGATTAATTGTAATTTGCCCTCTTGATTCCAAAGGTAGATATTCTTTTATAAAGTTCTGATATTCTGGATTTTCTAATTTCTCTATGTTATTAATTCGATAATCATCTTTTATATTCTTGTCTAAAACATCATAGTATATTTCAACCAGACACTCCTCTATTTCATAACTAGAACGATTATCGTTACTATAAGATACATTCTTAGTTTCTTCTGATAAAAATAAATTTCTTAACCCTATCTTCCATAAACATGATAAAAGTTGAGAAAGATAGTTCTTTTTCTTATTATATGATTTTCCATCTATGTTCGAAAAATCATCTGAAATCGCTATAAGATCTTCAATATCAAAATCTAAAATCTTTGCTAACATTTCAAAATGAAAATATCCGTCAGACTCAAATAAATCAGACTCAAATAAATTGTTATATTTGTATATCCTATTAAAATGCTTAAAAGATTCAAAAAATAATTCTAGAATACTATCAACTTCTTCAAAACCATTCAGCCACTTGATAATATAATTTGCCTTCTCGTTTTCATCCGTTATATCTGAAAGTTCTTTTAACGACTTCTGGAACTCTCTTAAACTTGGTTTCTCTACTTTTCTGTTTTTTTCTTATTTTGTACGACTTTTTCATCTATATCTACATAATAAATTTTAAAAATTAATGATAACATTTTCCCAAAGTCATCATCTCTCAATTTACTCTTTTTCAAAATACTATCTATGACTTCTTCTGCAGATACCATTCGATTATGATTCAGCTTAAATTTGTTATCAATGATATTTTTCTTTGTTACTTCCATTTCCTTACTATTTAAAATTACAATAATTTTAAATTTTTTATTCTCAGAAAGATAGTCAATATAACCCAATAAATCATTGTAATCTGAAGGATCATCTGATTTTGCTTCATCTGAAGTCTTATCCGATTTTGCTACATATGAAACCCGTTCAAGATCATCAAAAATAACGATAGAATCTCGCTTCATCAAATCGGTTCCAACTGTTTTAAAGAACCATTTAAAAACTCCTCCAACAAGTGGAATAAAGTCCAAATTTCCGAGTATGGATTGTTTTTCTATCTCATTAATCAATATTCTCTCGGCTTGCTCTCTTGTTTTGATCCCAAAACAGGAAATATAATAGATTTCTTTCTTTTTGTAAATTTGATTTTCAAAAAACGTCTTTATAAAAAATGTTTTCCCACTCCCCCAAGAACCATCCAGCCAGAACACATTATGAATAGAATCTGGGCTATTTAAAAACTCAACCAGACGTGTTTGATAAGGATGGTCATCCAAGTCATATTCCGGAAATAGCTCTGGGTCCAGTTTCTTATAATTAACTTTTTTAAAAATTATATCTAAAAACCAGAATAGTATTGTTGGTATAGTCAGTGCTATCAATATTATTACACGATTCACATACAAAATTGAAATAATATCTTTTAAAAAATTATAATTAGATACAAATTTATAGATAGGTAAAGCAAAGCGTTTAAATTGGTCAATCTCAAGTGCAAGATACAGTACCCATATACTGGCTATAAATATTTTGTACCATTCAACAATTCTAACATTACTACTCCATGATGATCTTTTCAATAAATATTTCAATAATTTGAAATTCATAAAAAAATTAAGAATCCTCATCATTATATTTTTCATATATCCCCCTTTTAATCTATATTATCATGATTATACCACAAAATAACAAGCATAGAGCGGATTCAAGGACAAAAATTGTAATCGCTATACTAAATTTCTTTACTGAGTTTTTGTCTTTTGTACTAGGGCTTCTGTCATTTTCCAAAAAACTTTATCTTAAACTTACTAATAAAAATTTAAAAAATAAAAAGCCTACTTTGCAGTAGACTTAGTAATGATCTTTGAAAGACAAGAAAGCCACGCTATCTTCATCCATCATATAAATCAAGCGATTTTCTGCGTCAATACGACGTGACCAGGCTCCTTGGTAGTCATACTTGAGTGGTTCTGGCTTACCTATTCCTGTAAAGGGATCACGTTGAATATCCTTGATTAGTTTATTGATTCTTTTTAACGTCTTCTTGTCCTGAGTTTGCCAGTAGCAATAATCTGCCCACGCATCTTCTGTAAACTTGAGTAGCATTCATCACTCCTCAATAACATGGACCTGAGTGCTTCCAGCACGAACTTGAGCCATTCCTCGCAAGACCTTGTCAGATAGTTCCTTATTTTGAGCGATTCTCAGAGTTTCTTGAATACTATCCCACTCGCTCTTTGAAAGGACTACAATGTCCTCGTCTGGATTTTTATTGACCACCGTCAAAGGCTCAAATTCATCATTTACCTTTTTCATGTAGTCTTTTAAATGATTTCGGAATGTTGAGTAAAGAACTGCTTCCATAACCATACCTCGTTTTACCTCTTTTCCACTATTATACACGAAAAGAAAAAAATTGTCAGAAACTTGTACAAGATTTTCTTTTCTATCTATTTATTCGTAAAAAATTCAAAAAGTCCACCTTTCAGTAGACTTAGTTTGTTTCTATTCTAATCGGTACTCTTCCAAAATTCTGCTCTGCTATACTTGGATTTCCCAGTTGGTAAATCTGGTCAGCCTTTTGAGTCATAGCATCCCAGGGTTCTTTGCCAATTCGGCTGACTAGATTGATCTGCCCTTTCAAAGACTTGAGATGTTGCCTGCCTTTTTCAGTAAATCCAAGGACATGAATGGCTTCTGGCAAGTCATTTTCTCTAGCCTGCACCAAGATATAAGTCAAGAGGCGTCTGACACGCGCCTTGGTGTAACGCTTAGTCGCAACCGCTTCAACCAAGTCTTCCACAGACTGGGCTGTCTTGATGGCATCCTTGATGCGTACTGCCATTTCTCGATTGACCTGAAAAATGGTGGTTAGGTCGGGATTTGACAAGATTTGATAATGGAGCAAGAGAAAATAGTCTTCCCAGTTCACCTTACTGACCTGCTCAAAGAGGGTAACAGAAGGCATAAAGCGTTCTAAAAAATCTTGGTCCTTCTGGTGCTGACGGAGGGCCGTCGCCGAGGCAAAGTCCACATTCTTGTCCACAGAATGGTAACCTGCTCCCTGACGCTGAATCGGCTGGAGTTTGATGTTTCGTCCCGCAACCGCCTTGGCATAAGCAAGAGCAAGGACATGATTGGGCGTATTGCCTGAAAAATCAAGACCAGCAAATTCCTTCCACATGGCTTGGGTTTTCTGGGGATAGGAAAGGGAATTAGGCAGATTTTCCACAAATTGCTCCATCTCAGCACCCCGCTCTGTATATAAGTCAGCGATTTTTTGATAATCCAAAATTTCTTCTGTCCCAAAAGCGAGGTTATCAATACCCAACTGAGCCAAGATATCCACAGCTCCTTGACCAAAGAAATCCGCCGCCTGAACACTGACTAAAAAGGGCAATTCCACTATCAAGTCTGCGCCATTTTCCAGTGCCATCTGGGCCCGTGCCCACTTATCCACAATAGCAGGCTCTCCACGTTGCATGAAATTTCCAGACATGGCAACGATTTTCAGTCCCTCAGCCTGCTCAAGCAGGTATTTATGCCCATTATGAAAGGGATTAAATTCCGCGATAATACCCGTTATGGTCATGCTAATCTCCTACTTCTGTGCGACAAAAAACCAACGGGTGCTAGTTTCTGTAGGCTCTTTGTCCTCAAAGTCCGCATAGAGTTTGAAGGACTTGAAACCAGCCTGCTCCAGCAAAATATCATAGGTCAAGACCTCATAGGTCCGCTCCTCATGCACTTCATCGTGGCGACTAAAGGAACCGTCAGCCTCCTTGATAAAAAAGGTCAACTCATGCACGATGGAGTGAGGCGCCGCATCCTCATAAGTATCCCAGAGCATTGCAAAATCTTCTGCATTTTCATGATAAGAATAGCCTGGAAAAACTTCATCTGTCTGATAGGTCGAATGCACATCAAAGATAAATACCCCATCTTCGTTGAGGGAATTATATACTTCCTTAAAGACATCCCCTACTTCCACCTCATCCTGCATGTAGCAGATTGAGTCCGAATAACAAGTGACAAAATCATATTGACATGCTTTGGATAAATCCAGCATATTGCCTTCGATAAAATCAATCTTTTGCTTGGCTGAAGCCGCTCTCTTCTCAGCAATCTTCAACATATCCCCACTCAAGTCAAGTCCAGTCACATCAAAACCAGCCTGAGAGAAGCGCACTGATTGAATTCCTGTCCCACAAGCCAATTCCAAGAGTTTCTTTCTCTCCTTGGTCTTAGGCAAGTGACGCAGAGAAAAATCCGTCCATTTATCGTATAAACTATCATCCATCACTGCATCGTAAACAGCCGCAAAGGTTTCATAAGTTGCCATAATCATGATACCAAGAGCCTCCATGGCAAACACCACTCGCCCTTTACCTTTCTATCAATTTTTCTAAAATAAGCAAAGAAACCCAGTTGACTACAACTGAGTTCATCTTCTAAGCAAGAGCTTCTGAAATATCTACTGAATTCGCCTCATGCCATAGCTTCTCTAGATTATAATGGGCACGCATTTCTTCTGAAAAGACATGCACAACGACAGCACCAAGGTCCAGCAAGACCCAGCCTCCAGCCGCATCGCCTTCGACATGACTGCCTTTAAAGCCTGCTTGAGCTACTTTTTCACGGATATTGTCAGCGATAGCATCCAACTGACGGCTATTCATTGAACTAGTAATAACAAAGTAATCCGTCACGCTAGTCAAATCTTGTACGTCAAGTGCGAGAATATCCTCCGCACGTTTCTCATCAGCCGCTTTCACGACTAGTTCTAGTAATTCTTTTTCGTTCATTTAGTCCTCTTTCAAATAGTGCACAAAGACGTTATAGGTTTCAAGTGTTTGGGGATAGATGGGGAATCCCTGATGAGCTAGATGTTCCACGGTACGAGCTGTTTCGTAGGCCACCGCCTTATTAAGCGATAGACTCGCAATCTCACGCGCCACATCTACTCCAGGAAAGGCACGATTATGCTCGATATAGTCTGCTACATAGACAACCTTATCTAGGTCTGTCATCTGACCAGCCCCGACTGTATGGATTTCAATGGCTCGCAGGATTTCCGAATCATGCAAATCCAAATCTTCTTGAATCTTGTAGATACCCACCATGCCATGCCAGACATTATTGTCCCAGTTTTTGAGGTCAGGGTCTAGCTGATAACGGTCAATCAAGTCTAAAAATTCCTGATCTGACAGCTTTTTAGCATAGTCATGAAGAAGGCCTGCAAGACCTGCTTTCTCGACATCAACTCCAAAGCGCTGAGCCAGTTCTATGGCTGCACTCTCCACACCCAAGCAATGGGTTAAGCGTTTTTCAGGCAGAAGCTCTGCCATTTTTTCCAACAAAGCCTCACGAGAGCAGTTGATATAGTCTTGATAGGCCATCAGTAGAGCCCCTCCTTCTCGATGTAGTCTAGCACAGGCTGAGGCAGGAGAAAGTTGGGTTTCCGACCTTGGGCAAGGAAGTCACGCACCATGCTGGACGAGATATCCATGAGAGGCACATCCACCCAGATAACTGGATAGGAAGTCCCTGCCTTGTAGCGTGGGCGCTGAACCCCTACAAACTGAACCATATCGACCAGCTCATCAATTCGGTACCACTTGGGCAGATAGTCTACCATGTCGGCACCGATGATAAAGTAATAATCTGTATCTGGATTCTTCTCAGTTAGAAGCTTCATGGTGTCGTAGGTGTAAGAAATACCCTTGCGCTCAAGTTCAATGGTCTCAATCTCCAAGCCTTCTATCCCCTCGATGGCCAACTCCAACATCTTGAGACGATGGTGTTCTGGAATGGTTTCTTTTTTGTCCACATGTGGAGGCTGATATTCAGGCATGAGCAGGACCTTGTCCAAACCCAACTGTTGTCTTACCTGATCCGCAACAATCAGATGGGCATGGTGAACAGGGTTAAAATTCCCCCCTAAAATCCCGACTTGTTTGCGTTTTTTCTCCTTGATTTCTGGCTCCAACTCTACCTTGGTAAAGGGAGTCAATAATTCGATTGCCATAGGCTAGTCTCCTTTATTTCTCTGTAAAAACAGTTGTTTGGAGTATAGTTTTTAGATTTCTTTGACTTTTTTAGAAATCTTGCGATTTTCTTTCTTGCTAGATTGTTTAAACAAAATCAAGATGCGTCCGATTTTTTGGACAGTATCCACACCAATTTCTTCTTCCAAGATTTCAGCTACTTCGTGGATATTTTCATCTGTGTTTTGCAAGAGAGTAACCTTAATTAATTCGCGTGCGTCAAGTGCTTGGCGAACACTGGTTTTGATTTGGTCGTTGAGTCCATTTTTCCCGATTTGGATGATGGGTTTGAGGGTATGTGCCTGGCTGTTGAGGAAGGCACGTTGTTTTGAGGTTAATGACATAATTTCTTTAAAAGAGTTTCTTTTTATACTTTTCTGAAGTGGTGACGGACGTCAGCAAAGTCCTTCGGATTTTCATGACTAAAATTTGAGCCTAAGGTCTCAAATTTTCCGCAGTTGGTACAATCACTTGTACCAACTAACACCACAGTGAAAAGTATTCTCTATGGGGCTCGCCTTGCTCGCCCGAATTCAGACAACCCTTTCCTTTCTTTGTTTAAATAATTGCTTTTCGTGTGACGACGGCGACGCTTTCTGGTGCCCAGACGGCGACTTTAGCTATGCCTGTTACGCGGATCCAGCCTAGTCCTGAGATGACTAGGTCTGTCTTTTCCTTAATGTTAAATACATGCTGAACTAGTTTTGGGAAATCTTCTTTTTCCTTGCTATTTGGCGGTGTCAGAAGGGTTCCTACATGCTTGTCATAGAAAGCACTAGCTCCTTCTAGCTTGGTTCGGTGGAGTTTGAGTTCATTGTCAAAGAAAGCTGTAAATCCTTGCTTTTCACCTGCAATGAAGTCAAAGCGTCCGAGACCGCCTAGAAACAGGGTTTGTTCAGGATTGAGCTGATAGGTTTTAGGCTTGATTTCCTTTTTAGGGCTGACATACTTAAGGTTTTTGGCCGTCAAGTAGTGGGCCATCTGGTGACGGTGGATGATTCCCGGCGTATCGTAGATATAAGATCCGTCGTCAAGCGGAATCTCGATTTTATCCAAGGTTGTCCCTGGGAAGCGCGAAGTCGTAATGACATTCTGATCACCCGTAATTTCTTGGATAATAGCATTGATTAGAGTTGATTTTCCAACGTTAGTCACACCGACCACATAGACATCGCGGCCCTTACGGTAGTGTTCAATCTTGTCAATGACTTCCTTAATGGCATGTTTGTTTTGTGCCGAAGTTAGGACGACATCAACTGGACGAAGTCCTTCTTCGTGGGCACGTTCCATGAGCCACTGACTAATCTTGCCTGGTTTAACAGACTTGGGCAAGATATCTTTTTTATTTCCAACCAGGAGGACATCATTGCCTGAGACAAAACGTGGCAAGCCTGGGATAACAGAGCCATTAAAATCAAAGATATCAATGACATTGACCACTAAGGCATCACTGTCTCCCACCTCGTGCAAGAGCTTGAGGAAATCATCGTCCGTCAACTGGACATCCGTGATTTCATTGTAGTGGCGGAGACGGAAACAGCGTTGGCAATAGACTTCGCCAGTCTCCAAACCTTTTTCGAGTGCCGACTGGGGAGTAAAACCAAGACCAGCCTTGTCTGTCGTCTGAATGGTTGCTCCACAACCAATACAGAGAATTTCTTCCATAGTTAAATTCCTTTTTTATATGTAATCAGTCCGTACTTTTCAGTAATTTGCTTCATCACACGGCGCTCACGAGCTCGGTTAATCTGCGTTTTGATCGAGTCATGTTGGACCAAGGGTTTGACTAAAATCGAGCGAATGCCTGCACGGTGGGCTGCTCGTATATCTGTCATGAGCTGGTCACCAACCATGACCACTTCGCTTTTCTCATAGTGGAATTCCTTCATGGCACGATTAATCCCAAATGTGAAGGGTTTCAGAGCCCAATAAACGTAATCAATCCCAAATTTCTCAACTGCTCGTTGGACACGTTTTTTGGTGTTATTTGAGACTACGATAATGCGAATGCCCGCGTCCCGAAGGTCATGTAGCCATTGCTTCATCTCTGGCGTCCCATCAGGGTTGTTCCAAGCAATGAGGGTATTGTCCAAATCGACCAAAACAGCCTTGATTCCCTGCGCCTGCAGGCTTGGGACTGTCAGATCATAAACTGCTTCCACAGCAAAATCTGGCATGTAATTTTCAATCGCCATTCTGGCTCCTTTTCTTAACTTTTTTTCGCAATTTTCCTTAGTAACAATGACAAGACAATCCACAACCCAGCACTAGCCAAACTGATGTAGAGCCAAGCATGGGGCTCATCTGTTAAAGGTAGGGGAACATTCATTCCGAAAAAGCCTGTCACTACTGCCAAAACCGCTAGCAAGACTGAAATGATGGTCAAGGTTGTCAAATTATCATTCAGATTATTGTTTAGGATATTGTTGTAAGATGCTGATAGTTGTTGGAGGACTTGAGAAATCAAGTCTGTCATGGATACCAGCTGATGTGCCTCAATCATAGCATCATCAAACTGTTCTCTCTCAATCTCGTTAAAACTGCGATAGAGGGCATGCCCTTGGATATGCTCTAGCAACATGCGATTTTGCTTGGCAGCCGCAGTAAGATAAACCATACCGGTCTCCAAGTCGGACAGAGCAAAGAGGTTTTTCTTGGTCGTCCGCTGACGTAGGAGACCATTGACCTCATCCTTACTCTTGTCCATCTGCTCGATGACAGGATAGTAGGCATTGCTGATGATTTCCAGACTGGCAAAGAGAAACTTGTAAATCGAAAGCATGTCATGACTCTCCAGATAACGGGTCATCTGTTCAATGACATAGGCGTTCTTGGTATTACTAATGGTAATCAGGCGACGATGTTCCACGATAAAGGTCATAGGAAAAGCTTCGTAGTATTCCTTATCCTTTTTCAAGTTCAAGACATTGTAGATAAAGGTCACAGTCCCATTTTCACGGTGATAATCCATGTGGGCGCGCTCATTTCTATCCAGCGCGTATTCAATGGTTTCCTTGTCCAAACCGTAGATTTCAGAAAGGTCCTCTAGTTTTTTCAACTTGTCCAAATCTAGGTTAATCCAGGTACAACCATTGCCCAACTGTTTTTCTAAAAACATCTTCTCTCCTTTACCAAACTCTTTCTATTGTACCATAAATCTGCTAAAATTTCAGGCCTGGTCCGTCCGAGAGAAATTGCTGACAACGGTGATATTCCGATTGGGAACGAAGTGCAGAACCTGGTCTTCTCCTCTGAGTTGAGTTGTTCGAATGCCGACACTAACAACCTTGCCCGATACAGTAATAGGACCATTTGTCAGAACAACCTCATCTCCTACATCCAGTTGACGTTCAAAGAGGATGAAAAAGCCATTGATGACATCAGACAGAAAACCTTGGGCTCCCATACCAATGGCCACCCCAGCTATCCCAGCACCTGCCAGCAAACTAGAAACTGGCAAACCCAAAATAGACAAGATACAGTAAAGCAAAAAGAAATAAAGGGTATAATTAAACACATTCTCTAATAAACGTGAAATGGTTTTCTGACGTCCGACATCGTGACGAGACATTTTTAGAGAAGGTTTGACAATTCTCTGCACCATGGTATGGAGCAATTTCTTAGCTATATAAAAGAGTAAAAATAGAAATAACAGAGAAATTAACTTGGTTAAGATATTTTCAATAATCGTTGTAACATCAAGCTTATTGAGGTAGGTTTGAATAAATTCTTTCATAGAAAACTCCTTTCATTTATTATACCATACTTTCACAAGTGATGAATCTCCATAAATATTCAAAAATAATAGCCAAAATAGACAGAAAATTCTTGATTTTAGTTCATATTTATACTATAATCATAAACATTACACAACTAATACTCAATGAAAATCAAAGAGCAAACTAGGAAGCTAGCCGCAGGCTGTACTTGAGTACGGCAAGGTGAAGCTGACGTGGTTTGAATTTGATTTTCGAAGAGTATAAGGAGGTTATTATGAAAAAACTCATTCATGCTTGGAATAAGGCAAGCCTAATCAAACGGATTTTGATTGGTATGCTTATTGGAGGAACCCTAGGACTGACACTTCCTAACATTTCAGGAATTGGTCTACTCGGAGATCTCTTTGTTGGCGGTCTAAAAGCCATCGCACCTATTCTAGTCTTTGCCCTCGTTGCTAACGCCCTTTCCCAACATCAAAAGGGACAAGATAGCAATATGAAAACAGTTATTTTCCTTTACTTAGTGGGAACCTTTGCTGCTGCCCTTATCGCTGTACTAGCAAGTTTCATTGTCCCTGTTGAGATTACCTTAAATAGTGCCAATACAGAAATCGCACCACCAGATGGGATTGGACAGGTCCTCAGCAATCTCTTGCTCAAACTGGTTGACAATCCAGTCAATGCCCTTGTCACAGCAAACTACATCGGTATCCTATCTTGGGCGGTTGTTTTCGGTATTGCTATGAGAGAGGCCAGCAAAAATAGTAAAGAATTACTGAAAACTATGGCTGATGTGACTTCTAAGATTGTCGAATGGATCATCAACCTAGCTCCATTTGGAATCCTTGGTCTTGTCTTCAAAACCATCTCTGATAAGGGAATCGGCAGTCTAGCCAACTATGGAATCTTGCTTGCCCTCTTGGTGACAACTATGTTCTTTGTGGCTCTGGTAGTCAATCCACTAATTGCCTTCCTCTTTATGAAGAGAAATCCTTATCCCCTCGTTTTGAAATGTTTGCGTGTCAGTGGTGTGACAGCCTTCTTCACTCGTAGTTCTGCGGCCAACATCCCTGTCAATATGAAACTTTGCCACGACCTCGGACTAGATCCAGATACCTATTCGGTTTCTATCCCACTCGGTTCTACTATCAACATGGCCGGAGCAGCGATTACTATTAACGTTTTAACCCTTGCTGCAGTAAATACTTTGGGAATCCCTGTTGACTTTGCGACAGCCTTTGTCCTCAGTGTAGTAGCAGCAATCTCAGCCTGTGGTGCTTCTGGTATTGCCGGAGGTTCCCTCCTTCTTATCCCAGTTGCTTGTAGCCTTTTTGGTATTTCTAACGATATTGCCATGCAAGTTGTCGGTGTTGGTTTTGTGATTGGGGTCATCCAAGACTCATGTGAAACAGCTCTCAACTCTTCTACAGACGTCCTCTTTACTGCCGTTGCCGAATACGCAGCAGCCCGTAAAAAATAACTCATAAAGGCAAGCCTGCTCAGGTCTTGTCTTTTACGCTTTTATTCTAACTTACTAGGAAATCCTTATGTCTATTAGCCAACGTACGACCAAGCTCATCTTAGCTACCTGCCTTGCCTGCCTTCTTGCTTATTTTCTCAATCTTTCTTCAGCAGTTTCAGCTGGAATCATCGCCCTCTTGAGCCTATCCGACACCCGTAGAAGTACCTTAAAACTGGCCCAAAATCGCCTCTTTTCCATGCTTCTAGCTCTTGCTATTGGCGTTCTGGCTTTTCACTTGAGCGGATTTCATATCTGGAGCCTCGGCCTCTATCTAGCCCTCTATGTGCCTCTAGCCTACAAGATGGGATGGGAAATTGGCATCACACCAAGTAGCGTTTTGGTTAGCCATCTCTTGGTGCAAGAGTCAACCTCTCTAGACCTTCTAGTCAATGAATTCTTTCTCTTTGCTATCGGTACAGGATTTGCTTTACTTGTCAATCTCTACATGCCTTCACGAGAAGAGGAAATTCATCACTACCATACATTGGTAGAAGAAAAGTTAAAAGATATCCTTCAACGCTTCAAATATTATTTATCCAGAGGGGATGGACGCAACCGAGCACAGTTAGTTGACGAATTAGACACCCTTTTGGAAGAATCCCTCAGACTGGTCTATTTGGATCACTCAGACCACCTCTTTCACCAGACTGACTACCATATCCACTATTTTGAGATGAGACAGCGACAAAGCCGTATCCTGCGAAATATGGCCCAGCAAATCAACACCTGTCACCTAGCTGCCAGTGAAAGTCTGATTTTAGCCCAACTCTTTTCAAAAATTGCAGGGCAACTGAGCCAGACCAATCCTGCTTCTGATTTACTAGATGAAATCGAACGTTATCTGACAGTCTTTCGCAACCGAAGTCTGCCCAAGACAAGAGAAGAATTTGAAACCCGCGCCACCCTTCTCCAACTCCTACGTGAAGCCAAAACCTTCATCCAAGTAAAAGTTGACTTTTACCAAAAATATGGACAGTAATACTCTTCGAAAATCTCTTCAAACTACGTCAGCTTTACCTTGCCGTAGGTATGGTTACTGACTTCGTCAGTCTTATCTACAACCTCAAAACAGTGTTTTGAGCTGACTTCATCAGTCTTATCTACAACCTCAAAACTGTATTTTGAGCAGCCTGCGGCTAGCTTCCTAGTTTGCTCTTTGAGTTTCATTGAGTATAAAAAAGAAAACTTCAGACCAATCACAAAAAGTGACTATCTGAAGTTTTCTTTTATTTGTAAGTTAGCACCATAAAGGTTAATAGTAGAACGAATAAGGCTTAATATTCAACATCTTTTTATAGAATGCTGAGATAAAATACTGCAAACTTTGCAGTATTATTATCCACTACACGGAGTTTGGCAAATCGATTCTATTTGCCAAACGTAGTTAGTAAGGCAGTTAGCTAGTTCGCCAAATAGCGACTAGCGTCCAACAATTAGGAACTTTAGTTCCAATTGTTGGTACTGAGTTACATTTTTTCTTCCAACTCTACATCTGGATACTTGTCCGCAAACCAACGGAGGGCAAAGTCATTTTCAAAGAGAAAGACTGGTTGGTCGAAACGGTCTTTGGCCAAGATATTTCTGCTTGAGGACATCCGTTCATCCAAGTCCTCAGGCTTGATCCAACGAACAGTCTTTTTACCCATTGGGCTCATAACGACTTCAGCGTTGTACTCGCCTTCCATACGGTGCTTAAAGACTTCAAATTGAAGTTGACCAACAGCTCCCAGCATGTACTCGCCTGTTTGGTAATTCTTATAAAGCTGAATGGCACCTTCTTGCACCAATTGCTCGATTCCCTTGTGGAAGGATTTTTGCTTCATAACATTCTTAGCAGAAACTTTCATGAAAATTTCAGGTGTAAAGGTTGGCAGGGGTTCAAATTCAAACTTGTTTTTTCCAACTGTCAAAGTGTCCCCAACCTGATAAGTACCTGTATCGTAAACCCCGATAATATCACCTGCCACGGCATTGGTTACATTCTCACGACTTTCAGCCATAAACTGAGTGACATTAGATAGCTTAGCCCCCTTACCAGTACGAGGTAGATTGACACTCATACCACGCTCAAATTCACCTGATACGATACGGACAAAGGCGATACGGTCACGGTGACGAGGGTCCATGTTGGCTTGGATTTTAAAGACAAATCCTGAGAAATCCTTATCGTAAGGATCCACAAGTTCACCGTCTGTTTTCTTGTGACCATGTGGTTCTGGAGCAAACTTAAGGAAGGTTTCAAGGAAGGTCTGCACACCAAAGTTTGTCAAAGCTGAACCGAAGAAGACTGGCGTCAATTCTCCAGCAAGGATTGCTTCCTCTGAAAACTCATTCCCAGCTTCATTTAAAAGTTCAATGTCATCCTTGACTTGCTCGTAGAAAGGATTGCTACCAAAGAGTTTGTCCCCATCTTCTAGACTAGCAAAACGCTCATCTCCTTTATAGAGCTCCAAGCGTTGGTTATAGAGATCATACAAGCCTTCAAAGGCTTTCCCCATCCCAATTGGCCAGTTCATCGGGTAGCTAGCAATGCCCAATACTTCTTCCAATTCTTGCAAGAGGTCCAGTGGCTCACGTCCGTCACGGTCTAGCTTGTTCATAAAGGTAAAGACTGGAATACCACGGTGTTTCACAACCTCAAACAATTTCTTAGTTTGGGCCTCGATACCCTTGGCAGAGTCCACCACCATGACCGCAGCATCCACCGCCATCAAGGTACGATAGGTATCTTCTGAGAAGTCCTCATGCCCTGGCGTGTCGAGGATATTCACGCGCTTACCATCGTAGTCAAACTGCATCACAGATGAGGTCACCGAAATCCCACGTTGCTTCTCGATATCCATCCAGTCAGACTTGGCAAAAGTCCCTGTTTTCTTTCCTTTAACCGTACCAGCTTCACGAATCTCGCCCCCAAAGTAGAGCAACTGCTCCGTGATGGTTGTTTTCCCTGCGTCCGGGTGGGAGATGATGGCAAAGGTACGACGTTTCTTAATTTCTTCTTGAATATTCATAAGTTCTCTTTCTTTGATTCTCTATTTTTCTTGTTTCAATAGTTCAGAATGATTTTTACATTGGATTGTACCATTCCTTTCAACACTCCATTATATCGGATTTTAGCATTTTTTTCAATTTCTATTTCTTTTCAGTTCCCCCTCCCTTATTTATAGGAAATTATGGTAAAATAGAACAGACTAAAAATCATCATTTCACGAAAGGATGCAAGATGAAAATTACGCAAGAAGAGGTAACACACGTTGCCAATCTTTCAAAATTAAGATTCTCTGAAGAAGAAACTGCTGCCTTTGCGACTACCTTGTCTAAGATTGTTGACATGGTTGAATTGCTGGGCGAAGTTGACACAACTGGTGTCGCACCTACTACAACTATGGCTGACCGTAAGACCGTACTCCGCCCTGATGTGGCCGAAGAAGGAACAGACCGCGATCGCTTGTTTAAAAACGTACCTGAAAAAGACAACTACTATATCAAGGTACCAGCTATCCTAGACGATGGAGGAGATGCCTAATGACTTTCAACAATAAAACCATTGAAGACTTGCATAATCTCCTTGTCTCTAAGGAAATTTCAGCAACTGAGTTGACACAAGCAACGCTTGAAGATATCAAGTCTCGCGAGACAGCTATCAACGCTTTTGTTACCATCGCTGAAGAGCAGGCTCTTGCTCAAGCCAAAGCCATTGATGAAGCTGGAATTGACTCTGATAACATCCTTTCAGGAATTCCACTTGCTGTCAAAGATAATATCTCTACAGACGATATTCTCACAACTGCTGCCTCAAAAATGCTCTACAACTATGAGCCAATCTTTGACGCGACAGCTGTGTCAAATGCTAAATCAAAAGGTATGATTGTCGTTGGAAAAACCAACATGGACGAATTTGCCATGGGTGGTTCTGGTGAGACTTCTTACTATGGTGCCACTAAAAATGCTTGGGACCAGACCAAGGTTCCTGGTGGTTCATCAAGTGGTTCCGCTGCAGCTGTAGCCTCAGGACAAGTCCGCTTGTCACTTGGTTCTGATACTGGTGGTTCTATCCGCCAACCTGCTGCCTTCAACGGGATTGTTGGTCTTAAACCAACCTACGGAACAGTTTCACGTTTTGGTCTCATTGCCTTTGGTAGCTCATTAGACCAGATTGGACCTTTTGCACCAACTGTTAAGGAAAACGCCCTCTTGCTCAACGCTATTGCTAGCGAAGATGCTAAAGATTCCACTTCTGCTCCTGTCCGCATTGCCGACTTTACCTCAAAAATCGGTCAAGACATCAAGGGCATGAAAATTGCTTTGCCTAAAGAATATCTTGGCGAAGGAATTGACCCAGAGGTTAAAGAAAACATTCTGAATGCGGCTAAGCACTTTGAAAAACTGGGTGCCATCGTCGAAGAAGTCAGCCTTCCTCACTCTAAATACGGTGTTGCTGTATACTACATCATCGCTTCATCAGAAGCTTCATCAAACTTGCAACGCTTTGACGGTATCCGTTACGGCTACCGCGCAGAAGATGCAACCAACCTTGATGAAATCTATGTAAACAGCCGTAGCCAAGGTTTTGGTGAAGAAGTGAAACGTCGTATCATGCTAGGTACTTTCAGCCTTTCATCAGGTTATTACGATGCTTACTACAAGAAAGCTGGTCAGGTCCGTACCCTCATCATTCAAGATTTCGAAAAAGTCTTCGCGGATTACGACTTGATTTTGGGTCCAACTGCTCCAAGTGTTGCCTATGACTTGGATTCTCTCAACCACGACCCAGTTGCCATGTACTTGGCTGACCTTTTGACCATCCCAGTCAACTTGGCTGGTCTCCCAGGAATTTCGATTCCTGCTGGATTCTCTCAAGGTCTACCTGTCGGTCTACAATTGATTGGTCCTAAATACTCTGAGGAAACCATTTACCAAGCTGCTGCTGCTTTTGAAGCAACAACAGACTACCACAAACAACAACCCGTGATTTTTGGAGGTGACAACTAATGAACTTTGAAACAGTCATTGGACTTGAAGTCCACGTAGAGCTCAACACCAATTCAAAAATCTTCTCACCCACTTCTGCCCACTTTGGAAATGACCAAAATGCCAACACTAACGTGATTGACTGGTCTTTCCCAGGAGTTCTGCCAGTTCTCAACAAAGGTGTTGTCGATGCCGGAATCAAGGCTGCTCTTGCCCTCAATATGGACATCCACAAAAAAATGCACTTTGACCGCAAGAACTACTTCTACCCTGATAATCCAAAAGCCTACCAGATTTCTCAGTTTGATGAGCCAATCGGTTACAACGGCTGGATTGAAGTGGAACTAGAAGATGGTACGACTAAGAAAATCGGTATCGAACGTGCCCACCTAGAAGAAGACGCTGGTAAAAACACCCACGGTACAGATGGCTACTCTTATGTTGACCTTAACCGCCAAGGGGTGCCCTTGATTGAGATTGTATCTGAAGCAGATATGCGTTCACCTGAAGAAGCCTATGCTTATCTAACAGCCCTCAAGGAAGTCATCCAGTACGCTGGTATTTCTGACGTTAAGATGGAAGAAGGTTCTATGCGTGTGGATGCCAACATCTCTCTTCGTCCTTATGGTCAAGAGAAATTCGGTACTAAGACTGAGTTGAAGAACTTGAATTCCTTCTCAAATGTCCGCAAGGGGCTTGAATATGAAGTCCAACGTCAAGCTGAAATCCTTCGCTCAGGTGGTCAAATCCGCCAAGAAACTCGTCGTTATGATGAGGCAAATAAGGCAACCATCCTCATGCGTGTCAAGGAAGGGGCTGCAGACTACCGCTACTTCCCAGAACCAGACCTACCCCTCTTTGAAATCTCAGACGAGTGGATTGAGGAAATGCGTACAGAGTTGCCAGAGTTTCCAAAAGAACGCCGTGCACGTTATGTATCTGACCTTGGTTTATCAGACTACGATGCTAGTCAGTTGACTGCAAACAAAATCACTTCTGATTTCTTTGAAAAAGCTGTTGCCCTTGGTGGTGATGCAAAACAAGTCTCTAACTGGCTCCAAGGCGAAGTCGCTCAGTTCTTAAATGCCGAAGGTAAGACACTGGAACAAATCGAATTGACACCAGAAAACTTGGTTGAAATGATTGCCATCATCGAAGACGGCACTATCTCTTCTAAGATTGCTAAGAAAGTCTTTGTCCACCTAGCTAAAAATGGCGGAGGAGCGCGTGAATACGTTGAAAAAGCAGGTATGGTTCAAATCTCAGATCCTGAAATCCTGATTCCAATCATCCACCAAGTCTTTGTCGATAACGAAGCGGCGGTTGCCGACTTCAAGTCAGGTAAACGTAACGCAGATAAGGCCTTCACAGGATTCCTTATGAAAGCAACCAAAGGCCAAGCCAACCCACAAGTCGCCCTTAAACTCCTTGCTCAGGAATTAGCGAAGTTGAAAGAAGATTAATATGTAAAAGAAACCAGCCTTGAGGTTGGTTTTTTCTTGACAAATACAAGGAAAGCGTTTACAATGTTACATGTAAAGTTTCCTAAAAAGAAAACTAAAAATCGTAACAATAAGGAGTTATTCATATGGCTACAATGAAAGCAGCTCGCTGGCATGCAGCAAAAGATGTTCGTATTCAAGAAGTAGAAATCCCTGAGGTACTTCCGCACCAAGTAAAAGTTGCTGTTAAATTCACAGGAATTTGTGGTACTGACCTCCACGAATTTTTAGATGGCCCTATCTTCATCCCAACAGAAGAACATGTCTATTCTGGTCAAAAAGCACCAGTAACACTGGGACATGAATTTTCTGGTGAAATTGTAGAAGTCGGAAGCGATGTTACTCGTGTTAAAGTTGGTGATCGTGTTGCTGTAGAACCAATTCTAGCTAAGAATAACTTAGTTGGTAATTATAATTTGGATCCAAACCTTAATTTTGTCGGTTTAGCTGCAGACGGTGGATTTGCCAAATATTGTGTTTTAGACGGTGACTTAGTACATGTCATTCCAGATAGCTTAAGCTATGAGCAAGCTGCTCTCACTGAGCCAGCTGCTGTTGCAGTTTATGCCGTTCGTCAATCAGCACTAAAAGCTGGTGATACTGCTGCTGTCTTTGGCTTAGGTCCGATTGGTCTCTTAATTGTAGAAGCCCTTCGTGCAGCGGGTGCTTCTAAGATTTATGCTGTTGAACTATCACCTGAACGTCAAGCAAAAGCTGAAGAGTTAGGAGCTATCGTTGTCCGTCCGGAAGAAGGTGAAACAGCTGTTGAAGCTATTCATCGTTTAACAAACGGTGGTGTAGATGTTTCTTATGAAGTAACGGGTGTGCCAGTAGTTTTAGGACAAGCCTTAGCTGCCGTACATAAAGCAGGTGAGTGCATGGTGGTCTCTATCTGGGAACGAGAAGCAAATATTAATCCGAATGAATTTGCAATCCAAGAAAAGACACTAAAAGGAATCATTGCTTATCGTCATATCTTCCCTAAAGTATTAGAATTGATGGAACAAGGCTACTTCTCTGCTGAAAAATTAGTTACTAAGAAAATTAAATTGGAAAATATCGTCGAAGAAGGCTTTATCGAATTAACTCAAGATAAGTCACAAATTAAAATTTTGGTAGAACCAGAATAAAAATCAATCTTTTTAAGACAATGCTAACAGGTCGGAGTAAACTTACTTCGGCCTTTTGAAATATAATAAAAAACGTGGTGAATACTCTTTCACGTCAAGCACCCCACCTGACTAGACAATATTCTTTTTCTCCCCTACCATCTCCCAATAACTATTTTGGCTTTATTTCCAGAAGATTTTATGGTAAAATGAAGAGTAATAATATTTATTAAAGAGGTAAAAACATGATTGAAGCAAGCAAATTGAAAGCTGGTATGACATTTGAAACTGCAGACGGAAAATTGATCCGCGTTTTGGAAGCTAGCCACCACAAACCAGGTAAAGGGAACACAATCATGCGTATGAAATTGCGTGATGTCCGTACTGGTTCTACATTTGACACAAGCTACCGTCCAGAAGAAAAATTCGAACAAGCTATTATCGAAACTGTTCCAGCTCAATACTTGTACAAAATGGATGAAACAGCCTACTTCATGAACACTGAAACGTACGACCAATACGAAATCCCAGTCGTAAATGTTGAAAATGAATTGCTTTACATCCTTGAAAACTCTGATGTGAAAATCCAATTCTACGGAACTGAAGTAATCGGTGTAACTGTACCAACTACTGTTGAATTGACAGTTGCTGAAACACAACCATCTATCAAAGGTGCTACTGTCACAGGTTCTGGTAAACCAGCAACTATGGAAACTGGACTTGTTGTCAACGTTCCTGACTTCATCGAAGCTGGACAAAAATTGATCATCAACACTGCAGAAGGAACTTACGTTTCTCGTGCCTAATCTCTAGAAAGAGGTCATTCTATGGGAATTGAAGAACAATTTGGCGAAATCGTTATCGCTCCACGTGTACTTGAAAAAATCATTGCCATCGCAACTGCTAAAGTTGATGGTGTTCACTCATTTTCAAATAAATCCGTATCTGATACCCTATCAAAACTCTCTCTTGGTCGCGGCGTCTACTTAAAAGAAAACAATGAAGAGCTAACTGCTGACATCTATCTCTACCTTGAGTACGGTGTAAAAGTACCAAAAGTGGCTCTTGCTATTCAAAAAGCAGTCAAAGATGCTGTCCGAGATATGGCTGATGTGGAACTTGCTGCTGTTAATATCCATGTTGCAGGAATCGTTCCAGATAAAACACCAAAACCTGAGTTGAAAGATCTATTTAACGAGGACTTCCTCAATGACTAGTCCATTATTAGAATCTAGACGTGAACTTCGTAAATGTGCTTTTCAAGCTCTTATGAGCCTTGAATTCGGCACAGATATGGAAACAGCTTGTCACTTTGCCTACACGCATGACCGTGAAGATGCAGATGTGCAAATCCCTGCCTTTCTTCTGAACTTGGTTTCTGGCGTTCAAGCTCAAAAAGACGAGTTGGATAAACAAATAAACCAGCACCTCAAGTCAGGCTGGACAGTTGAACGATTGACCTTGGTCGAAAAAAACTTACTACGCTTAGGTATCTTTGAAATCACATCATTTGATACACCTCAGCTGGTAGCAGTCAATGAAGCTATTGAACTTGCTAAGAATTTTTCAGATCAAAAATCAGCCCGTTTTATCAATGGACTGCTTAGTCAATTTGTAACAGAAGAAAATGAATAATCGAAAAGGTGTTTGGTCTTCCAGGCACCTTTTGACTTTCCCCTTGGTATAAAGTAAGAACCACATAAAAACTAGAACTGACTGCCAGCTCTAGTTTTTATGTATTCTGAAGTATTAGTATTTTCTAAATCGTTGGTAACGCTCTTCCAACAACGCTTCTAACGGTTTTTGCGAAAGTCTAGCTAGCTCAGCTTGGAGTTCTTTTTTGACATTCTTAATTAATTCTTTGCTAGAAAGTCCTGCTTCAGAAATCACCTTGTCCACCACGTCCATTTCTAGCAGTTCATGAGAAGTGATTTTCATCAGCTCTGCCGCTTCCATGGCACGAGTTCCGTCCTTCCATAGAATGGAAGCAAAGCCTTCTGGGCTGAGAATGGCATAGATAGAATTTTCCAGCATCCAGACACGGTCTGCAACTGCTAGAGCCAAAGCCCCACCTGAACCACCTTCACCGATAATGATGGCGATAATCGGAACTTTCAGATCACTCATTTCCATAAGATTGCGAGCGATAGCTTCCCCTTGACCGCGTTCTTCCGCTCCCACACCAGGATAGGCACCTGCAGTATTGATAAAGGTCACAACTGGACGGCCAAATTTTTCAGCTTGTTTCATCAACCGTAGGGCCTTGCGATAGCCTTCTGGATGTGGTTGTCCAAAATTCCGTTTGAGGTTGTCTTGCAAGCTCTTGCCTTTTTGGATACCAACCACTGTGACAGCTTGATCTCCAAGCCAGCCAATACCACCGACAACTGCACCATCATCACGAAAAGAACGGTCACCGTGTAATTGGATAAATTCATCAAAAATGCCTGTCGCAAAGTCCAAGGTTGTCAAGCGACTCTGCTCACGCGCTTCTCTGACTATTTTTGCAATATTCATCTAGGACACCCTCCATGCAATCTGACTAGGCTAGCAATCGTATCTGGCAAATCTCTTCTTTTGACAATAGCATCTACAAAGCCATGTTCCAGTAGGAATTCTGCCTTTTGAAAATCCTCAGGCAAGTTTTCACGAACCGTATTTTCAATCACACGACGCCCAGCAAAACCAACCAAGCTCTGTGGTTCAGCCAGAATGATATCGCCCTCCATAGCGAAAGAAGCTGTCACACCACCTGTCGTTGGATCTGTCAAAATGGTCAGATAAAAGAGACCAGCATTTGAATGGCGTTTAACCGCTGCAGAGATCTTGGCCATCTGCATGAGACTCATGATTCCTTCCTGCATACGGGCTCCACCAGATGCTGTGAAAAGAACAACTGGCAATTGTTCAACAGTCGCATATTCAAATAATCGAGTGATTTTTTCACCTACAACCGTACCCATAGAAGCCATGATAAAGTTAGAATCCATAATCCCAAGAGCCACAGTCTGACCTTTAATAAGAGCTGTTCCTGTCACAACAGCTTCATCCAGACCTGTTTTTTCACGCATAGTTGCTAGTTTCTTTTGATAACCAGGGAAATGCAAGGGATCCTTGCTTTCAATCCCCGTAAATAATTCCTTGAAAGTCCCCATATCAATCGTCAAAGCCAAGCGTTCTTGGGCAGAAATACGAAAGGTGTAGTTACAATGTGGACAGATACGCTCACTTCCCAGATCCTTCTGATAAATGGTATGCTTACAGCCTGGACACTGGGAGAATAATTCATCTGGAACCTCTGGCTTAGCTTGAGGTTTTTCCCTAACCGAACGATTGGGATTGATTCGAATATACTTATCTTTTTTACTAAATAGAGCCATTGATTCCCCTTTTCGGTTTAAACTCTTGAAGTCATTTTATTCTTTTTCTTGATATTTAGGTAAGAAGGTTTCCATCAAGAAGGAAGTATCATAATCTCCAGCAATGACATTACGATCTGAAATGAGGTCAAGCTGGAAATCTGCATTGGTCTGCACCCCCTCTATCTCTAGTTCATAGAGGGCTCGTTGCATTTTCATCAAGGCATCAAAACGATTTTCACCGTGAACGATGATTTTAGCAATCATACTATCATAATAAGGTGGAATGGTATAGCCTGGATAAACTGCTGAATCCACGCGCAAGCCAACTCCACCACTTGGCAGATGGAGATTGGTAATCTTACCTGGACTAGGAGCAAAGTTGAAGGCTGGATTTTCTGCATTGATACGACACTCGATGGCATGACCGCGTAGGACAATATCTTCTTGCTTAACAGACAGAGGCTGACCTGCCGCAATGCGAATCTGTTCCTTAACGATATCCACACCTGAAACAAATTCTGTTACTGGATGTTCTACTTGTACACGAGTATTCATCTCCATAAAATAGAATTTACCACTGGCTTCATCAAGAAGAAACTCAATGGTCCCTGCATTTTCATAACCAACAGACTCTGCAGCTCGAACAGCAGCCGCACCGATTTCATGACGCAGCGTTTTTCCGATTGCAATTGAAGGACTTTCTTCCAAAACCTTTTGGTTATTCCGTTGAAGAGAACAATCCCGTTCCCCCAAGTGAATCACATTTCCGTGTTCATCTCCTAAGATTTGAACCTCGATATGACGAGCTGGATAGATGACCCGTTCTATGTACATGGCACCATTTCCATAATTGGCCTTGGCTTCGCTAGAGGCCGTTTCAAAGGCTGAAACGAGGTCTTCTGGTTTTTCAACCTTACGAATCCCTTTACCACCTCCACCTGCTGAAGCCTTGAGCATAACAGGATAGCCAATTTTTTCAGCAACAATCAAAGCTTCCTCAGAGTTATGCACTTCTCCATCCGAACCTGGAATGACAGGCACACCAGCTTTGATCATCTGAGCACGTGCATTAATCTTGTCCCCCATCATATCCATAACATGACCAGATGGACCGATAAATTTGATGCCCACTTCTTCACACATGGTTGCAAATTTGGAATTTTCACTGAGAAATCCAAAACCAGGGTGAATAGCTTCAGCTTCAGTCAAGACTGCAGCTGATAGAACCGCATTAATGTTAAGATAAGACTCCGTTGCCTTACCGGGGCCGATACAAACTGCTTCATCTGCCAAAAGCGTATGAAGGGCTTCCTTATCAGCAGTTGAATAAACCGCTACCGTCGCAATCCCCAATTCACGCGCCGCACGGATAATACGAACCGCAATTTCACCACGATTGGCAATTAAAATTTTTCGAAACATGGAGAACCTCCTTAGTTCCCTATTGCAAAGGTAAGAGTACCACTGGCTGCAAGCTTGCCATCCACTTCAGCCTTTGCTTCAACCACAGCAATCGTGCCACGACGTTTTACAAACGTTGCCGTCATAACCAATTGGTCACCTGGTACAACTTGCTTCTTGAATTTAACCTTGTCCATACCAGCGTAAAAGACCAGTTTTCCTTTATTTTCAGGTTTTGACAATTCCAAAACACCAGCTGTTTGCGCCAAGGCTTCCATGATCAGAACACCTGGCATAACTGGATATTGAGGAAAATGACCGTTAAAGAAGGGCTCATTGATGGTCACATTTTTGATGGCAACAATGGTATCCTCGCTCACTTCCAAGACACGGTCTACTAGTAGCATAGGATAACGGTGAGGAAGAGCTTCTTTGATTCCTTGAATATCGATCATTTGATACGTACCAATCCTTTACCAAACTCAACCATTTCTTCGTTAGAAACGAGAATTTCCGTTACCACACCATCCTTAGGAGCTGGGATTTCATTCATGACTTTCATGGCTTCGATAATTACCAATGTTTGACCTTTTTTAACACTATCACCAACTGTAACGAATGCAGGTTTATCAGGACCAGCAGCCAAGTAAGCCACCCCAACAAGTGGGCTCTCTACAACATCTCCCTCAGCAGCCACACTTGTTTCAGCTGGAGCTGGAAACTCTTCTGCTACAGTTTCTGCTGGCGCAGATGAAGGAGCTACTGGACTTGGTGTTGCTAGAACGGGCGCTGGAGTGACTTGAGATACAACTTCAGATACCAGTCTAGCTTCATTCTTGCTAAACTGCAACTCATCCGTCCCATTCTTATAAGAAAATTCTCTCAAACTTGATTGGTCAAATTGGGCCATCAAGTCTTTAATATCGTTTAAATTCATACTTATTTATTCTCCCAACGTTTGAAAGCAAGAACTGCATTGTGGCCACCAAAACCAAAAGTATTTGAAATAGCGTATGGAATTTCTTGCTCCAAGCCTTGTCCATAAACGACATTGGCTTCGATATAATCTGATACTTCACTTGTTCCAGCTGTCATTGGTACAAAGTTATGACGCATAGCCTCGATTGTTACGATAGCTTCTACTGCACCTGCAGCACCCAGCAAATGTCCTGTGAATGATTTGGTTGATGATACAGGTACTTCCTTACCAAGAACAGCAACGATAGCGCCACTTTCTCCTTTTTCATTAGCAGGAGTTGACGTTCCGTGAGCATTGACATAGGCTACTTGTTCTGGAGAAATCTCAGCTTCTTCCAAGGCTAGCTTGATAGCCTTGATAGCTCCTTGACCTTCTGGATGAGGAGAAGTCATATGGTAGGCATCACAGGTATTTCCGTAACCAACCACCTCAGCAAGAATAGTAGCCCCACGTTTTTCGGCGTGCTCAAGGCTTTCAAGAACCAACATCCCTGAACCTTCTCCCATGACAAAACCGTTACGGTCTTTATCAAATGGAATAGAAGCACGAGATGGATCCTCTGTAGTAGAGAGAGCTGTTAGGGCTTGGAAACCAGCGATAGCAAAAGGTGTGATAGAGGCTTCTGAACCACCTACCAACATAACATCTTGGAAACCAAACTTAATGGAGCGGAAGGCATCCCCAATCGCGTCATTTGATGAAGCGCAGGCAGTATTGATGGATTTACAAACACCGTTTGCTCCAAAACGCATAGCAACATTTCCTGAAGCCATATTTGGCAAGGCTTTTGGAAGGGTCAATGGTTTCACACGTTTCGGTCCTTTGTCATTTAGACGAAGCACTTGATCTTCAATTTCTTTGATTCCACCAATACCAGAGGCCACGATAACACCAAAACGATCCTTGTCAATAGCCTCTACATCAAGACCTGCATGATTAACAGCTTCTTGGGCTGCGTACAAGGCATACAAAGAATAGTTATCGAAACGATTGGTATCTTTCTTAACAAAGTATTTATCAAAAGGAAAATCTTGGATTTCTGCCGCATTATGCACATCAAAGTCACTATGATCAAATTTTGTAATTGGACCAATTCCGATTTTTCCAGTTGTCAAACTATTCCAAAATTCTTCGGGTGTATTTCCGATTGGAGATGTTACTCCATAACCTGTTACTACTACACGATTTAGTTTCATCTTTTTTACCTCTAGCTTCTGCTACATACTGAGGCCACCATCAATGGCAACCACTTGACCAGTTAGATAATCTTGGCCTGCTAAAAATACTGTTAAATCTGCAACCTGCTCTGCCTGCCCAAATTCTTTCATAGGAATTTGCGCCAGCATGGCATCTTTTACCTTGTCTGATAGAACAGCTGTCATATCGGACTCAATCATTCCAGGTGCAATAGCATTAACCCTGATATTGCGATTGGCTACTTCACGCGCCACAGACTTGGTAAAACCAATCAAACCAGCCTTAGAAGCTGCATAGTTAGCTTGACCGATATTTCCCATCAAACCAACAACACTAGACATATTAATGATAGCACCTTCTCTGGCTTTCATCATCGGTTTCAAGACTGATTGTGTCATGTTAAAGGCACCAGTCAGGTTAACCTTGAGTACTTTTTCAAAATCTGCTTCTGTCATCTTGAGCATAAGGGTATCTTGGGTAATCCCTGCATTGTTGACCAAAACATCTACTGAACCCAACTCTGCAATAGCTTGATCAACCATACGCTTAGCGTCTGCAAAATCTGATACATCTCCTGAAATAGGAACTATCTTGACACCATAGTCTGCAAACTCGGCAAGCAAATCCTCTGAGATTGCCCCACGACTGTTTAAGACGATGTTGGCTCCTGCTTGAGCAAACTTGTGGGCAATGGCAAGACCAATTCCACGACTCGAACCTGTAATAAAGATATTTTTATTTTTTAGTTGCATTCTTTTCTCCTGTTTCCTCTTGTATTTATGGGAGAAGGGATTACTTGTTTTCTAGCAAGGTTTCCAAGCTAGCCTGATCTTCAACATTGGCTAGTTTAGCTGTCTTATCAATTTTTTTGACAAAGCCTGACAAGACTTTCCCCGGTCCAATCTCGATAAAGTTGGTTACGCCTGCTTCTTGCATAACTGCAATACTTTCATAGAAACGAACTGGTTCCTTGACCTGACGCGTCAAGAGTTGAGCAATGTCTTCTTTTTTCATGACCGTAGCTTCTGTATTACCGACTAATGGACAAGTGAAATCTGAAAAACTTACCTGAGCTAGAGTTTCAGCTAGTTTCTGGCTAGCAGGATCAAGGAGAGCGGTATGAAAAGGTCCTGAAACCTTGAGAGGAATCAAGCGTTTGGCACCTGCTTCCTGCAAGAGTTCGACAGCTCGGTCAACTGCAGCCACTTCTCCACCAATCACGATTTGTGCAGGTGTATTATAGTTGGCTGGGGTAACCACTCCAAGTTCAGAAGCTTTTTGACAGACTTCTTCAATGACCTCTACTGGCGTATTGAGAACTGCGACCATCTTACCAGAGCCAGCAGGAGCCGCTTCTTCCATATAAGCGCCACGCTTAGCAACCAAGGCTACCGCATCTTCAAAATCCAAGGCACCGCTGGCTACCAAGGCAGAGTATTCTCCAAGAGACAAACCAGCAACCATGTCAGGCTGATAGCCCTTTTCTTGCAATAAACGGTAAATAGCAACTGAAGTCGCTAAAATAGCTGGCTGCGTATAGCGGGTCTGATTGAGTTTTGCTTCTTCCGTATCAATGAGATGACGCAAATCATAACCAAGTACCTGACTCGCTTGATCAATCGTTTCTTTGACAATAGGGTAGCGATCATATAAGTCACGACCCATACCTAGATACTGGGCACCTTGACCAGCAAATAAAAAGGCTGTTTTAGTCATTTCTTACAACTCCTGCCCAACGAGAGGCTTCTTCTTGAATTTTCTTAGCTGCTCCGTAATACAAATCTTTTAGGATTTCTTCAACGGTTTCTTCTTTGGAAACAAGCCCTGCAATCTGACCTGCCATAACAGATCCGCCATCCACATCTCCGTGAACAACCGCTTTGGCTAGAGCACCCGCTCCCATTTGTTCAAAAATTTTCAAATCTGGGTTTTCTTGTTTAAAGGCATCTTTTTCAGCTTGTTCAAAATCACGAGTCAATTGGTTTTTAATCGCACGAACAGCATGTCCAAAGTGTTGGGCTGAAATCGTAGTATCAATATCTCTAGCTTTTAAAATTTTTGCCTTATAATTTGGATGGGCATTAGACTCTTTTGCAACGACAAAACGAGTTCCAACCTGAACAGCCTCTGCACCTAGCATAAAGCCAGCAGCAGCACCTTCACCATCCGCAATCCCTCCTGCAGCAATAACAGGAATAGATACAGCAGCAGCAACCTGGCGCACCAAGGTCATGGTTGTTAATTTACCGATATGCCCCCCGGCCTCCATTCCTTCTGCAATAACAGCGTCCGCACCGATTTTTTCCATGCGTTTAGCTAGTGCAACACTTGGTACAACAGGAATAACCGTAATACCAGCTTCATGGAAACGTTCCATGTATTTACTTGGATTTCCTGCTCCTGTTGTCACTACCTTAACACCTTCCTCGATAACGAGGTCTACAATATCTTCCACAAAGGGAGACAAGAGCATGATGTTGACACCAAAGGGTTTATCCGTCAATGATTTGATTTTATCAATATTTGCCTTGACAACTTCTTTAGGGGCATTCCCCCCACCGATAATCCCTAGTCCTCCAGCCTTGGAAACAGCCCCTGCCAAATCACCATCAGCAACCCAGGCCATCCCTCCTTGGAAAATAGGATAATCAATGTTCAATAATTCTGTAATACGCGTTTTCATAGTGCCTCCATCGTTTCTTGCTTACGTAATAGTTCGATACCGTCATAATTTGACAATCAAACTATTGCCTAAACAAGAGGGAGCGGGTTTCCCTACTCCTTCTATCTTATATTCTGCTTATTTTGTTTGCTCTTCAACGTAGGCAACCAAGTCACCAACTGTTTTCAAGTCATCTTCTGCTTCGATTTGGATATCAAAAGCATCTTCAATTTCTGAGATTACTTGGAACAAGTCCAATGAATCTGCGTCCAAATCATCAAAAGTTGATTCAAGTGTTACTTCTGATGCGTCTTTTCCAAGTTCTTCAACGATAATTTCTTGTACTTTTTCAAATACTGCCATGATAGGACTCCTTTAAAATAAATAGTTTTTTATAACAATGTGTTCACCACATGATTACCTAAATTGTAAGAATGAGCGTGCCCCAGGTCAAGCCTCCACCGAAGCCTGATAAAAGAACAGTCTGGCTACCATCTAAACGGATAAGGCCTTGTTCTACACACTCTGAAAGTAAAATCGGGATACTGGCTGCACTGGTATTGCCATATTCCATCATATTGGCTGGAAGTTTATCTCGGTCGACACCAATTTTTTTAGCCATCTTATTCAAAATACGGTCATTAGCCTGATGAAGTAGCAGATAATCCAAGTTTGTCGCCTCTATAGGAGATTCATCAATAGTCTGCTTGATAGACTTGGCTACGTCCCGAATAGCAAAATCAAAGACCGCGCGCCCATCCATCTTCAAAAATGAATCTGCATTTTCTTGATCTGAAAACGGAGAATGCAAGCCTGAATGTCCATAAGTTAGACACTCGCTACGACTCCCATCACTATTGAGACTCTCAGACAAAAAATGCTCTTTCTCGCTAGCTTCTAGCAAGACTCCACCAGCACCATCTCCAAACAAAACAGCTGTTGATCGGTCTGACCAATCGACTGCTTTAGAGAGGGTCTCACTACCAATCACCAAGCCTTTTTGAAAGCGACCAGAAGCGATAAACTTTTCAGCAGTTGAAAGAGCAAATACAAATCCACTGCAAGCCGCTGTTAGGTCAAAAGCAAAGGCCTTATTAGCACCAATATTAGCTTGAACACGAGCAGCTGTAGAGGGCATCATCGAATCTGGAGTAATGGTAGCTAGGATGATAAAATCCAACTCCTCTCCTGTGATTCCAGCTTTTGCCATCAGTTTCTTGGCAACTTCTGTAGCCAAATCACTAGTAGATTCTGTTCTTGAAATATGCCTTTGTCGTATTCCCGTCCGACTTGAAATCCACTCATCATTGGTATCCATAATCTGAGCCAAATCATGATTTGTAACCACTTGCTCTGGCACATAATGAGCAACCTGGCTTATTTTTGCAAAAGCCATTATCTCAAATCCTCCAAAAATTGATAAAGATTGGTCAAACCTTTGCTCATAACCTCCATCTCTTGCTTACTCATACCATCAATGATTTTTTCAACCATAGCCTTGTGGAAGCGTTTATGTAGTCTATGAACCAAGCGACCTTTCTTTGTCAAATGCAGATGCACCACACGTCTATCATGTTCTGAACGAACGCGTTCAATGTAACCCTTGCGTTCGAGATTATTCAAACTAGTCGTAACTGTCCCAAGAGTCACCATCAACTCTTTTGACACTTGACTTGGTGTCACATCTGGGAATTTCCCAATCACATCAATCGTATGCATTTCTTTGATGGAGATATCTTTGAAACGACTACCCCTCAAGCTAACTTCCTCGATAACGAGGACATTATTAAATATAGATGTTAAATATTCATTAATTCGTTGGTAGTCCAATCTTTCCTTCCCTCCTTTTCAAAAAAACTTTTACAATCAAAACATTTGACAAAAGAATTATATCAAACTTCAAAGAATGGTGCAAGTATTTTTTTATTTTCCTGTAAATTTAGGTCTTCTTCTTTCCGAATGAGCCCGAACTCCCTCTTTGAAATCCTCTGTTTTCGCTAGTGATTCCTGTAGGTTCAGTTCTAAAGTGGCGTAATTCTGCCAGTCTTTAAATTGACTCTCCCAAACCAACTTCTTGATGGCAGCATAGGAATTACTTGAACCACGTCTTAATTTTTTAAGAAGCTGTTCTCTCGTCTTTTCAAGTTTATCAGCTTCAGAGACCCGATAAACAAGACCCCACTCCAGAGCTTTTTCTGCGGACAAAGCCTCACCTGTCATGGCTAATTGAGCAGCACGCGTCACACCAATACTTCGACTCAAGAGATGAATTCCTCCTGCATCCGGAGCCAAGCCAACTCCGACAAAGGCTTGGATAAACTTAGCCTTATCCGTTGCCAGACAAAAATCTGCAGCAACAGCCATATTCGCTGCAGCACCTGCAACAGCCCCATCAACCTCCATCAAAATAGGCTTTGCAATTTGCTTGATTTTATAAGAAATAGTATTGACCAATTCTGCGATTTTCGTCAATGATGGAATATCATCCTCATCTACTGCCCGCTTCATCTCTACTAAATCTCCCCCAACTGAAAAAACTTTGCCATTCGCGTTGATCAAGACAAAATGCACAGCTGGATCCTCTTCTGCCAAAGTCAGAGCTTCTAAAATCTCCTCGCACATAGGGATATGAAAACCATTTGCGACCTCAGGACGGTTCAAGGTAATGATTGCCAAGTCCTCTTCAAGCTGATAAATAATGTGTTCCATTTGGACTCCTTTTTATTTTATAAGCAGTTTAAATTATTCTATTTTCAAAGTATATCTTTTTTAAAATCAGAAAGCAAGAAAAAATCAACTGAAAGTGTCTCAGCCGATTAGAAAGGCTCGCTTTATACTATTTTCTTCATTGAAAAAAGGCTTTCTTTCTGCTATAATCGTATAAAATACTTACTTTAGGAGTTCTTATGAAGGTTGTTAAATTTGGAGGTAGTTCTCTTGCCTCTGCTAGTCAATTAGAAAAAGTTTTAAACATCGTAAAAAGCGATTCAGAGCGTCGTTTTGTAGTTGTTTCTGCACCAGGAAAACGCAATGCTGAAGATACTAAGGTTACGGATGCCTTGATTAAATACTACCGCGACTATGTTGCTGGTAACGATATTAGCAAGAGCCAAAGCTGGATTATTGACCGCTATGCTGCTATGGTGAGTGAATTGGGACTAAAACCTGCGGTTTTAGAAAAAATCTCTAAAAGCATTCGGGCCTTAGCCACTCTTCCTATCGAAGAGAATGAATTTCTCTACGATACCTTCCTAGCAGCCGGTGAAAATAACAATGCTAAATTGATTGCTGCCTACTTTAACCAAAACGGGATCGATGCACGCTATGTGCACCCTAGAGAAGCTGGTATTGTGGTCACAAGTGAGCCTGGTCACGCTCGCATCATTCCATCAAGTTATGATAAGATTGAAGAATTGACAAATACAAATGAAGTTCTTGTCATTCCTGGTTTCTTTGGAGTTACCAAGGAAAATCAAATCTGTACCTTCTCACGTGGAGGATCAGACATTACAGGTTCTATCATTGCTGCCGGTGTTAAGGCAGACCTCTATGAAAACTTTACAGACGTTGATGGTATCTTTGCAGCCCACCCTGGTATTATCCACCAACCACACTCAATCCCTGAGTTAACCTACCGTGAAATGCGTGAGTTAGCCTATGCAGGATTCTCAGTTCTTCATGACGAAGCACTTCTTCCTGCCTACCGTGGAAAAATTCCTCTGGTTATCAAGAATACCAACAATCCTGATCATCCAGGTACTCGTATCGTTCTAAAACACAGTAGTGATGAATTTCCAGTTGTGGGAATTGCTGGTGACTCAGGCTTTGTCAGCATCAACATGTCTAAATACCTCATGAACCGTGAGGTTGGATTTGGACGCAAGGTTCTTCAAATCCTTGAAGATCTTAACATCGGTTGGGAACATATGCCAACAGGTATCGACGATCTTTCAATCATTCTCCGTTCTCGCGAACTAACTCCTATCAAGGAAGAAGAAATCCTTCGTCAGTTGGTTCAAAAGGCTGAAGTAGACCATGCAGAAATCGAGCACGACCTTTCAATCATTATGATTGTTGGAGAAAAGATGAAGAGCCATATCGGAGTAACTGCTACTGCGACACGTGCTCTATCTGAAAATAAGATCAACATCCAGATGATGTCTCAAGGTTCTAGTGAAGTGTCTATCATGTTTGTTGTCCATAAGGACCAAGAGAAAGCAGCTATTAAAGCCCTCTACAATGCCTTTTTCGGTGAAAGTAAGGAAGACTAAGCATGGCTCAATCACTTAACAAAACAGTGCTCCTCAATACGACAGGCACCTCCTACCTCTCTATAGCTGGGAAAGTTGGGAAATTCCTTGTCGGAGATCAGGCTTTGGAATTTTACCCCGATGTCAATGTTGAACAATTTATCCAGATTCCTTGGAGCCATATCAACCAAATTGGAGCTAATGTCACTGGTCGCAAAATCAGTCGCCACTTCGAAGTCTTTACAGACAGAGGAAAATTCCTCTTTGCTTCAAAAGACTCAGGTGCCATTCTTAAAATTGCTCGCGAAAAACTGGGCAATGACAAGGTCGTCAAACTTCCGACCCTGATTCAAACCATTAGTCAAAAATTTAAAAATCTATTTGCAAAAAAGTAGAAACTTTAGTATAATCATAGCAACGGATAAGTAGGTTATCTTCTTCTTTCAGAAAGTCTGCGGGTGCTGCGAGCAGATAGGAGGGATAGGTGAAATTCTACCGTTAGTAACAATTGCATACACAATCAAGTGCACACCTGTGAAGTTGGATGGAACCGTGGCCCTGCCACTCCAACGCTTTGTCAGGTGTGCTTTTTTCATAAAGGAGTTCTTATGTTAGATATCAAACGTATTCGTACAGACTTTGATGCTGTCGCAGAAAAATTAGCTACACGTGGTGTAGATGCTGCTATCTTGAATGAGATGAAAGAAATCGATGCTAAACGTCGTGACATCTTGGTCAAGGTTGAAACTTTAAAAGCAGAACGTAACACAGTTTCTGCTGAGATTGCCCAAGCTAAGCGCAACAAGGAAAATGCAGATGACAAGATTGCTGCCATGCAAACTCTATCTGCTGAAGTCAAAGCCTTGGATGCTGAATTGGCAGAAATCGATGCTAAATTGACAGAATTTACCACTACTCTTCCAAATATTCCAGCTGATAGCGTTCCTGTTGGGGTTGACGAAGATGACAATGTGGAAGTTCGCCGTTGGGGTACTCCACGCGAGTTTGATTTCGAACCTAAAGCTCACTGGGATCTGGGTGAAGACCTTGGCATCCTTGACTGGGAACGTGGTGGTAAGGTAACAGGAGCTCGCTTCCTCTTCTATAAAGGTCTCGGCGCTCGTTTGGAACGTGCTATTTACAACTTTATGTTGGATGAACATGGAAAAGAAGGCTACACTGAAGTCATCACACCTTACATGGTTAACCACGATTCTATGTTTGGTACTGGTCAATATCCAAAATTCAAGGAAGATACTTTTGAATTGAGCGACAGCAATTATGTCCTTATTCCTACAGCTGAGGTTCCTCTGACAAACTACTACCGTGATGAAATCCTGGACGGTAAAGACCTGCCAATCTACTTCACTGCTATGAGTCCTTCATTCCGTTCTGAGGCTGGTTCAGCTGGTCGTGATACTCGTGGCTTGATTCGTTTGCACCAATTCCATAAGGTTGAAATGGTTAAATTTGCCAAGCCAGAAGAATCTTACGAAGAATTGGAAAAAATGACAGCCAACGCTGAAAACATTCTTCAAAAACTTAACCTTCCATACCGTGTCGTTGCTCTCTCTACAGGAGATATGGGCTTCTCAGCTGCGAAGACTTACGACTTGGAAGTGTGGATTCCAGCACAAAATACCTACCGTGAAATCTCAAGCTGTTCAAACACAGAAGATTTCCAAGCCCGTCGTGCCCAAATCCGTTACCGTGATGAAGCAGATGGCAAGGTGAAATTGCTCCATACCTTGAACGGTTCTGGACTTGCAGTTGGACGTACAGTGGCTGCTATTCTTGAAAACTACCAAAATGCAGATGGTTCTGTGACCATCCCAGAAGCACTTCGTCCATACATGGGTGGAGCTGAAGTTATCAAACCATAAAGAATAAGGTTTAGCTATTTCTAGCTAGACCTTTTTTCGTAACCAATTCAGATAAGCGCCTAATACAAAGACTAAAATAATTAAGCAAATAGCGGTTTCAGCCACTACCAAATAATCCAAAAATGGAAGTTTCATGATTCCCTGAGCCATCTTAAGCGAAGTAGCTGTGATAATGGTTGGGAAGGTGAGTGCTGAGAAGGCTGGTTGAAAACCTTGTTTTAAAATATTGGGCAGGCGAGTTAAAACAAAGAAAAAGAAGGATTGAGAAGCCAAAATCATGACAATCAAGAGCCAAGTCGGTAGGCTGACTTCTCCAACTCGAACCAGGGAAGCCAAGAGTAGAGAGAAAGGAGCACAATAGATCCCTTCTTGTCCAAGCAAGGCTTGTGGGAGTGGATATTTCTTTAAATCGCTATAAATAAGCGGGTAGAGATAGAAGGTTAGGAGAAACCCAAAACTCAAGGTCGCATAGGCAATTTCGATGATGCCTACCAGAGGATAAGTCAAGGCTGCCACTGCTATCCCCACATAGAGAACCGTCCAGCTTGGAGTGGCATGAACCCTCCGCCCCGGACAAGCAAACTTGATGGTAAAACCAGCAATCAAGGCCAAATCCAAGAGAAATGAAAACCACCAGAGTCCTTGCGCTACCAAAGGAAGATGAGGGAAGACGCGAAAAACATAGGTAGATAAAATCATCCCAGCCATGGGAAAGGTCGCCATTCCTGACAAAAGAGGAGGCTTGGTCAATTCTTGCTTGGTTTCCTTCCAATTAAAGAGATGTAGAATTAGAAAATAAATCCACAAAATCAAACCTGTCAGACTAAAAAGATGGGACAGAACCGGCAACGTATCTAAAATAAGATTTCCAGCTCCTGCCAAACCTAGCAAACAACCAGAAAATACCAAAGGGAGTTTTTTCATCCTAACCTCCAATAATCATGTTAGTTTCAGTATAGCATAAAAGCGCTTAAATGAGGATTTAAAAAAACGAAGTCCAATTATTTTAGACTTCATTTTTCTCAGATATGAATTAAGCATAAGGTTGCAATTCTGGATTAATTGGTGTATTGGCTAGGTTATTGGCATAGTTACAGAGGCTTGCTAGGCTGACACCAAGAACCACATCCAAGGCATTTTGTTGAGTGTAGCCAGCTTCTAAAAACTCACCCAAGGCTTCATCTCCTACACGACCCTTGGTATTGATAACTGCCAAAGTAAACTTAGCTAGGGTATCCAATTTAGGATCTGTTTCAATTGGAGTACGATTGCGAAGGGCTTGCAGAAGGTCATCGTTCATCTGGATTTGTTTGATGGAAAAAGCTGTATGACCGGCGACACAGAAGGCACAACCATTGGTTACAGCTGCCGTGATTTGCACCACTTCACGCTCAACGGGTGTCAAGCTGTTGCGACGATTGATGGCTCCGACAGTTCTGTAGGCTTCTAAGGCGGTAGGTGCATTAGCCAAGAGACCGATTAGGTTGGGAATATAGCCATTGTTATCTTTTTCTACTGTTTCAAGAACTTCTTTCACTTCTGCTGGTGCTGATTCTACTGTATGGATGGTAAATGTTGTCATCATAAAACCTCTTTTCATGTTGTTGAAATCTAGTCTATCACAGATTCTATACCTTGCATAATATATATTTTAAATTGCACTGATAGAAATTTTTTATGAAAGCAAAAAATCACACGAGCTGTGTGATTTCATTATTTATTAAAATACTTTTTAGTCTCAGCAATAACGACTGGCGATAAAACTAAGAGGGCAATCAAGTTAGGCAGAGCCATCAAGGCATTGACAATATCTGCGATAATCCAAACCATATCCAACTCGATAAATCCTCCCAACAAGACCATGAGTACAAAGACCACACGGTAGAGCCAGATAAAGCGAACCCCAAAGAGGAACTCGAAACAGCGTTCTCCATAGTAGTTCCAACCAAGAATCGTTGTAAAGGCAAAGAGCACAAGGAAGATTGTTAAGAGGGCAGGTCCAAAGTGTGAAAAGACTGTTGAGAAGGCTGACTGAGTCAAGGCAACTCCATTCAAATCACCACTCCAAACACCAGTTACCAAGATGGTTAAACCAGTCAAGGTACAGATAATGAGGGTGTCAATAAAGGTTCCTGTCATGGAAATCAATCCTTGCTCTACTGGTTCGTTTGTCTTAGCTGCAGCTGCTGCAATGGGAGCAGAACCTAGACCAGATTCGTTCGAGAAAACACCTCGCGCTACACCATTTTGAATAGCCATTCGAATGCTAGCACCGGCAAATCCACCGACCGCAGCAACAGGACTAAATGCTGATGTCAAGATTAAAGCGATTGTAGCAGGAATTTTTCCAATATTAAAGAAAATAACTGTAAGAGTTCCCAAAATATAGATGATGGCCATAAAAGGAACAACAGTAGTTGAAACCTTTGAAATGGACTTGAGTCCACCAAAGACTGCAATTGCTACAAATACAGACAACACAAGAGCTGTGATAGCTGGCGAAATAGTCGTTGTATTTTGGATAGATTCTGTAATCGAGTTAACTTGAGTGAAGGTCCCGATTCCCAATAAAGCTACTAACACACCTGCCAGGGCAAAGAAGATGGCAAGGGGACGCCACTTTTCTCCCATCCCTAGAAGAATATAGTGCATTGGGCCTCCCGCTACTGCACCATGGTCGTCCTTGGTGCGGTATTTGATCGCCAAGAGTCCTTCCGCATACTTGGTAGCCATCCCAAAGAAAGCAGCCATCCACATCCAAAAAAGGGCACCTGGGCCACCAACCTTGATAGCAGTAGCCACCCCGATAATATTCCCCGTACCAACTGTCGCTGCGAGGGCTGTACACAGTGCCGCAAAGCTAGATACATCACCGTGTCCCTTGTCCTTGATAAAAATAAGTTGAAAGGCCTTAGGCAAACGCAAAACCTGCAAAAGTCCTAGACGAGCAGTGAGGTAAATTCCTGTTCCGACCAATAAAATCAGGAGGGGAGGACCCCAAACAAAAGCGTCTATTGATTTAAGCAATTCTAACATTCTATTCTCCTATCTTTTCAACCCCAAAAGAAAGAGCACATGCAAGATACATGTACTCTGGAATGCTTAGATAAATGCTAAAAAGCGGTCTATCCTAGCTCTGTCCTTTTACCTGAGAGTTTGAGCAGTTGCCTGCCTTGCCCCTTCGGTGCCTTTACGGTCTCTCCAGAGTTCCGTCCATTTACAGTCGTGAAAAATCAAACGATTCCCCACTTCTATTAAACTTCATTCGGTGTTGGTATTTAATTGATTCTTATTTTACAAAAAATGTTGGCTTTTGTCAATGAATTTTGGGAAAATCTTATTTGACTCTGTAGAAAAAGATTGAGCATTCCCCTGTGCGTGAGGTGCTATTAATTAAATGAATATATTTCACTCCTAGTCTACACGATATAAGAATTGTTCTGGTTTATTATGTACTGGAAATGAAGCACGATAGAGAATTCTATCTTTACTAATATCCGAAGCGTCTGATATTAATCCATCCATTGATGTCTCATCAGGTATTCTAACACCTGCTGGTATGAATTGAATAAAGACTCCAAAAGATGGACCTGAGTAGCGAGCTCGTAGAAACTCATTTACTATTTCTGATTCTGCAAGGTCAACTTTAAATTTCTCTGGCGCTATCAAGCCATCTTTACTAAAGACTAAGTCTTCTCCTCCGTGACCATTACTCCATCTTCCTTCAATACTAGAGAAATCCCCATTTTTTATGGCGTTTATATCCATTTTCCCAGATGCAGTTTTGCTAGTTGAAGATGATGTCTCAGCTGTCCCCTTATCTGCACTTGCTCCTCCTGGAAGTTTATCAGAAACAGATTTCCAGCTTAAGGTCTCTAATGAAATGGGAGAACCTACTCCAAGCTCCTCTAACTCTTGAGCTTCCTTGACCTTCACCAAGGACTGACCGTCCTCACTAAATTGATAGTGGGCATAGATGTGACTCGTTGCTGTACCAGCTCCACGATAGAGCAAAGAATTGTCTGGCAAGATACCGACTGTCATTCTCTCACCAATCTGGTCTAAACGATTTTCTTGATTGGTCAGACGAATCACCTTTCCATCTTTCAAAGTACGGATATCAAGTAAACTCTTTTCGCCACTCTTCATTTCAAGAGCAAGTAAAAGTTCATCCACTCCGTCGTTATTCAAATCTGTCTTGTGGTAAACCACATCTGTGTAAAAACCTTGAGAAGACTTTACTTGACTAGCTAGGGGATTGACATCCATACCAGTCGGCAAGGTGCCTTTAGCTACTTTTTCGTAGTCATCCAAAACCTTATTGTAGTAACTGTAGTCCATCTCTGGAGTCGCTACAGATGTATCTGATGTTGAGCTAGATGTTGGTTCAGCGCTTTTATTCCAAGGTAGAAACTGACAGCCTCCCAAAACCAGTGTCAGTAAAAGCGTTGTGGCTAATAAAAACTTTTTCATTTTTTCTCTCATTCATTTTATCTAAAAGATAGGTCCTAAATCAAAGCGTTTAGGACCTATTACTCAAATTATGTTAGCGAACCCACTTACCTGATCCATCTACACGATAACCATCTGGTGTGCGTTCATTGACAGCCATCTTACCGTTTGACTTGAGATAGTAATCACCTACCCAAGTGTTACGAGCGTAACTGCCTTCTGCTGTCAAGTAGTAATATGATTTGTAGCTACTATCGTAGACCCACTCACCTTTAGCCATCTTACCATTTGACTTCAAATAGTAACTACCTGACCAAGCGTTGCGAGCGTAGCTTCCTTCTGCTGTTAGGTAGTAGTATGAACCATAGTTTTTATCGTAAATCCATTCACTTTTAGCCATCTTACCATTTGATTTAAGATAGTAATTACCCACCCAAGTATTGCGAGCGTAGCTTCCTTCTGCTGTCAAATAGTAGTATGAACCATAGTTTTTATCGTAAATCCATTCACTTTTAGCCATTTTACCATTTGATTTAAGGTAGTAATTACCTGACCAAGCATTTTGAATATAGTTTCCATTCACATTGATAAAGTAGTAGCTATTGTAATGAACATCGAAAACCCATTTGTTAATGACTTTTTGACCATTTTGGTAGTATGAGTTACCGGACCAGCCAGTTTGAACTGTAGGTGTTGGTGTTGGTGTCGGTTTCTCTTGTTTTGGTTTCTCTTGTTTTGGTTTTTCTTGTCTTGGTGTTGAAGATACTAGACCTGCAAACTTTTCATCTTTGATTCTAAAGACAGGAGATTCACCTCTGTATTTATGACGAAGTTTTGTCTGAGGATCGATGTAAAAATCAGCTTCATAGGCTTCATATTTATATTCACCATCAGGAATCGAGCCATAAACGTCAATGCTACTTTTTGTTAAATCATAGGATCTCAATTTAACACTCGCTTCGGTGTCATCATCCACAACCTCTTTTGTTTTAGCATTAACCAGCCTCGTTTTTACAAAAATAGAATCTTGTTTATGATACCAATTGTCAACAAAATTAGGATTAACACTATCAGTTGAAAATTTAATAGAAACACCCTTGTTGTTATTATAACCAACCAAACTTAAATCAACTTTATGGTCGACATTCCCTACTGCAATAATATCATCAGCCTGCACTGTTTGTGCTGAAAAAGGTAGAACTCCTGCTGTATCTACAAGAGAGACCAAACCTAATGTTGCAGCCGCTAGGCTAGTCACTAAAACTGTTTTTGACTTCATATTCAAAAATCTCCTTTAAAATTTTATTGTTTACGGTTACAGTATAGCATGGACCTTACTAGATTTACGAAAAACGAACCTATATTTACCCTTATTATATAATTGCTCTGTTCTCGTCAAAAAAAGGGAACTATATTTACTTTTTTCTAAAAAACACCTTAAAAATTGGTAGAATTATGTTAGAATGGAAAAAAGGACTCGAGGAGATTTAGGATGCAAGATGAAAGTGTGTATGGATTAGTCTATAAAGCTATTCGTGAGGAAAGAGGGTTTACCCAGAAGGAAGCTGCTGGAACTACAGTGACTCCTCACTTTTTACGTCAGTTTGAGCAAGGGAAATCTCGGATAACCATTCAAAAATTTGAAGAGATTCTTTCTAATATTGGAATTGATAAAGAGACCTTTGATAGTCTCAAAACGCAGATGTTTCCAACTGAATTTCATAAATTACAGGCTCAAGTTGCTGATTTGGCCTATAAGCGTGAATTTAAAAAGATCATTAGTTTGATTAATCAACCCATGGAAAATCCTGGAATCGCTGAACACTATGTGATTGCCAATCGTGTAGTCAATAAATTTGCTATCGCAAACATCATCGGCGATTCTTTTCTGACTCCAAAAGATTATCAAGAACTAGAATATATAAAGAACTATCTTAGTGAATTGGACGATTGGAATAAAATTGAGGTGAATATCTTTTCATCTATCCTCCCTCACTTTTCAATCGAATTTTTAGACTACAGACTCTACCACTTATTGGATACTCTAAAAAAACAGACTGAATACCATTCAATCCGTACTGCTGACTACTATATTGCCTGCTTAAGAACTGCTATCAAGCATTACTCTGTTAATGGCTATTATGATAAAGCTGAAAATCTAGCATTGAAGACCTTGGAAGTGATTAATACTTTCCCTCTACTGAGTACCAAGATGACAGAGATGATTAGCATTTCCATGGAACGTGCTAATAATTTTCTCAGACAAGACGATGTCAGAGGTCTAGAACTTGCTAAGCATATCTTTGCCAGTCTTGATCACTTTGAAAAAATCTATCCAAATCAACTTCTGACTCGAATGAGAGAGGATTTCTTTGTTACTGTCACACAACTCAATCACACTGGACAGCCTTTAGATATATAATCTAGAAATCAAAAAAGCTTGAGGAAGCACATATTTCCTCAGGCTTTTCTTATCCTTTAAAGGTCACAATAGTTGCACCACTGCCTCCAGCATTTTGTGGGGCATAGCCGAAACTCTTGACATACTTGTTTCTTTGTAGGTATTTGGTGACACCTTCACGGATGACACCTGTTCCGATACCATGGATGATATCAACTTGAGCCATATTATTAAGCAAGGCTTGGTCGATAAAGGCATCTAGCTCATTCATAGCCTCTTCATAACGTTTGCCTCGAAGGTCCAGTCTGGCTTGTGGGCCACGACCAGAAGTTCGTTTCACGACATTGACCTGTTTCTTCTTGACTTGCTTTTCTTGCTGGGCTTGAACAAGGTCAAACTCTTTTTCTTCCAAGGTCATCTTGATCAAGCCGACTTGGGCTTCCCAGCGGCCGTCCTTAAGTTGACTGGTCAAGGTACCACGCTGTCCATAACTGAGAACCACGATATCATCTCCCACCTTTGGAGCTCGTTTTTTCTTGGCCTTTTGAAGGACCTTGTTTTTAGACAAGTCCACTTTTTCAGGAGCCAATTTTTTCAGCTTGGTCTTGGCTTCAATGATTTCGTGGGGCTTGAGTTGGGATTTGCTGTGGAGATTTTTGAGAATCTGGTCACTCTCACTGAGAGCCATGTCCACAATCTCAGCAGCCTGTTCACGCGCCTTATTAAGCTCGGTTTCCTTTTCACGATTGAACTCATTGTAGAGCTTTTTGAGAGCACGGTTCATTTTGAGATTTTCTTGCTCCACCTCACGGATATTGTCCAAGCGTTTGCGACTCTCTAGCGTCTGCTCTTCCAGTTGCTCAACAATCCGGTTGACATCATTGTCCTGATCAACCTGCTGACTGGCATCCCCTACGATAACTTCAGATAGGCCTAGACGTTTGGCAATTTCAAAGGCATTGCTTCGGCCAGGCACACCCTGCATAAAGCGATAGGTCGGGCGTAGAGTTGCAGTATCAAACTCCATGCTAGCATTTTGCACAAAGGCTGTCTCGATACCATAGGCTTTGAGTTCCGGATAGTGGGTCGTCGCCATGGTCTTGACTTGACGCAGGCGAAGGTCCTCCAGAATAGCCATGGCAAGAGCAGCTCCTTCTTGAGGGTCTGTACCAGCTCCCAACTCATCCAAGAGCAAGAGCGAATGCTGGTTGACCTTACCAAGAATATCCACAATATTGGTCATGTGACTAGAGAAGGTAGACAAGCTCTGTTCAATAGATTGCTCATCGCCAATATCAGCAAAAATTTCTTCAAAAATACCAACACGACTTCCCTTGTCTGCTAAAATCGGCAAACCAGACTGGGCCATAACCTGCGTCAAGCCCAGAGTTTTAAGCATGATGGTCTTCCCACCTGTATTGGGGCCTGTAATGACAATCGCTGTTAAATCTTGACCAAAATGGACATCATTTGCAACCGCATTTTTGACCAATGGATGGCAGACATGGAGCAGTTGAATCTCCTGATTTTCTGACAGCTGAGGTACGACTGCTTGTCCTTCTTGGATAAAGCGGACCTTGGCACGAATCAAGTCCAGATGGCCGATAATCCAAGCATCATTGGCAATCTCAGCCGCATGAGGGCGGACACGTTCAGAAATTTCTTGGAGAATGCGAAGCATTTCATAGCGCTCATCTGCTCGCAAACTAGCAATTTCTTCACTCAGTTTGACCACCTCACGGGGTTCGATATAGACGGTATTTCCACTAGCAGAAATATCATGAACGACACCAGCAATCTTATTGCGGTAGGTGTTTTTGACAGGTAAAACCTGACGGCCATTTCTGCTGGCAACGATTCCTTCTGTCAACATCTGCGCTTTTTGCTTGAGCAAATCTTGCAAGACATCGCGTACCTGACTCTCGCTATCATGGATTTTTCGACGGATTCGTGCCAATTCTTCACTGGCAAAATTTTCAATAAAACCTGCATCATTAAAGGCTTGTAGATTTCCTTGTAATTGCGGAAAATCGTGTAATTTCTCAAACCATAGGGCTAATTCTTCCAAGCTGACATTTTCCAGATTAGAATAAAAACTTTGCAGTTCTCGGCTAGCAAGAAGCACGCGCTTCAAGAGTAGGAACTCCTCGATATTGAGGTCCGCTCCCATCTCCAACCGCTTGCAGACTCCTGCGATTTCCTTGGTTGCAAGAATAGTAAAATGCGGTTGCTCGACGAAAAGAGCCTGCATTTCCTTCATCTCAGCAAAAGCCTGTTTGATTTTATCCGCTTTGGCAGTCGGAGCCAGCTGTCTCAATTGCTCCAAACCCTGCTCGGTCAACAAATGAGGTTCAAACAAGGCCTTAACCTTATTGAACTCTAATGTTTCTAATATTTTCTTATTCATCTTTATTTCCTTATCTTTGAATATCTAGGTGTGGTAGCTTTTTACATTCTGATAGATTCGAGTCAAATCTGTAAACAAAGGGCTAGGAAAATTCCTGCCCTTTTTATCCGATTAAATTTGTCACCCAGATTTGTTTGAGCCAACTGGTTGTTACTGGTATGCTCTGGATGATGTGTTTTGCGACGATACTCTTTTCAAGAGGATTTTGTATAGCTGCCATGGGGATGGTCGCCAAGATGGTCAAGGCCATTTGCAAGACAAATAAGGTCACCAACATGGACAAGATCCCTGCTGAAACTTGGAACAACTTACCACCCAGTTTTTTACTAGGAAGCAAATGTAACAAAAGACCAAGTAAACGACCGATACTATAGACAATCCCAAATACAAGCAAGTAGCCGATACCTGCATAAAAGACCTTATCCAGCTGAAAGAGTTGATCCGATGGGAAAAAGAAAGTCCCCTGACCTTCCTGCGGATTTGCATAAGGAAGCAATAAATGGAACTGTTCACCAAGCCCCTTGTAAAACTGACCAGCCATGAAAGCCGATGCCATGGCTGAAATCAGGTAATAAATCTGTAAGAGCAGGCCTCTCCGATAGCCGATATAAAATCCCCAAGCCAAGACCAATAGAAGAAGGAGTGAAATCATAAGGAATCCTCAATCTTGCTCTGTTCTTGCTTGCAAGTCACAAGCTTGTGACGGAGTTCTTCTAATTCTTGCTCCTTATCGTCAAATTCAATCTCACGGCTGAGCTGAGTTGACAAACAGTTAACTGCCAACAAAAGAGCGATTGTTTCATCATCTGCACTAGGCATTTGTTCTTTAATTGCTTGGTATTTTTCTGTCGCAACCTTGGCGATTTCCTCCATAAAGAGATTATCATGCTCGGTTGTCAAGGTTAATGATTTTTTCCCGAATGTAAATTTGAATCGATTTAGACTTGCCATAAAATTCACCTCACGATATTATACCAAAATTCGCTAATTTTGTCAGTTTTTACAAATTTGTCTGCTTTTATGGTACAATAGAAACTATGGCAAGTATAACACTCACACCAAGTGAAAAGGAGATTCAGGCTTTTCTTGAACACTATCAAAGCAGTCTGGCTCCCAGCAAGAATCCCTATATCCGCTACTTTTTGAGACTACCTCAAGCAACGGTTTCTATCTATACTTCTGGAAAGGTCTTGCTTCAGGGTGAAGGAGCTGAGAAATACGCCAGTTTCTTTGGCTATCAAGTTGTAGAGGAAACCAGCGGACAAAATCTTCCTTTAATTGGGACAGATGAGGTGGGAAATGGTTCCTACTTTGGTGGACTTGCAGTTGTGGCTTCCTTTGTCACTCCAGACCAGCATGATTTCTTACGAAAACTCGGTGTAGGGGATTCCAAGACTCTGACCGACCTAAAAATCCGTCAGATTGCCCCTATCCTCAAGGAAAAAATCCAACATCAGGCACTGCTTCTCTCACCAAGCAAGTACAACGAGGTCATCGGAGACCGCTACAACGCTGTTTCGGTTAAGGTTGCCCTCCATAATCAGGCTATCTATCTCCTCCTTCAAAAAGGTCTTCAGCCTGAGAAAATTGTGATTGATGCCTTTACCAGTGCTAAAAATTATGACAAGTACTTGGCACAAGAGGCCAATCGTTTCAGCAATCCTATCAGCTTAGAAGAAAAGGCTGAAGGCAAATACTTGGCTGTCGCAGTTTCTTCTATCATTGCGCGTGATCTCTTTCTGGAAAATCTTGAAAATCTGGGACGAGAACTGGGCTATCAACTTCCAAGTGGAGCTGGAACGGCTTCTGATAATGTTGCTAGCCAGATTTTGCAGGCCTATGGTATGCAAGGACTCAATTTCTGCGCCAAACTGCACTTTAAAAATACTGAAAAAGCGAAAAAACGCTTAGAAAGGTAAGTTATGAATTCATTTAAACATTTCTTAAAAGAGTGGGGATTGTTCCTCCTAATTCTGTCATTACTAGCTTTAAGTCGTATCTTTTTTTGGAGCAATGTTCGCGTAGAAGGGCATTCTATGGATCCTACCCTAGCGGATGGCGAAATCCTCTTTGTTGTTAAGCATCTCCCTATTGACCGTTTTGATATCGTGGTTGCCCATGAGGAAGATGGCAATAAGGACATTGTCAAACGTGTGATTGGAATGCCTGGTGACACCATCCGTTACGAAAACGATAAACTTTACATCAATGACAAAGAGACGGACGAACCTTATCTAGCTGACTACATCAAACGTTTCAAGAATGACAAACTCCAAAGCACCTATTCAGGCAAGGGTTTTGAAGGAAATAAAGGAACTTTCTTTAGAAGTATTGCTGAAAAAGCCCAAGCCTTCACAGTTGATGTCAACTACAACACCAATTTTAGCTTTACTGTCCCAGAAGGAGAATACCTTCTCCTCGGAGATGACCGCTTGGTTTCGAGCGACAGCCGCCACGTAGGTACCTTCAAAGCAAAAGATATCACAGGGGAAGCTAAATTCCGCTTCTGGCCAATCACCCGTATCGGAACATTTTAAGAGACCTAAGAGGCCGAGAATCAAGAATCTCAGCCTCTTCTTCTATCGTAAGAAGATGATTATTCTCTACCCAGTCTAACTAGGATAGAAACAAAGTTATACTCAATGAAAATCAAAGAGCAAACTAGGAAGCTAGCCGCAGGCTGTACTTGAGTACGGCAAGGCGAAGCTGACGTGGTTTGAATTTGATTTTCGAAGAGTATTAACTCTCACCTATTTATGCAAAGGAATCTTATGGAAGTTTATTTTTCAGGAACCATTGAACGGATTATTTTTGAAAATCCCAGTAATTTTTATCGTATCCTCCTCCTAGAAATCGAAGATACAGACGCAGAGGATTTTGATGATTTTGAAATCATTGTCACGGGTACCATGGCCGACGTGATCGAGGGAGAAGACTATACCTTTTGGGGACAGATTGTCCAGCACTCCAAGTATGGGGAGCAACTGCAAATCAGCCGGTATGAACGCTCAAAACCAACTAGCAAGGGATTGGTTAAGTACTTTTCAAGTAGCCATTTCAAGGGAATTGGTCTCAAGACAGCTCAAAAAATCGTGGATACCTATGGCGAAAATACCATTGACGAAATTTTGCAACACCCAGAAAAGTTAGAAGGCATCGCAGGACTCTCTGCCAAAAATCGCGAGGCTTTCGTTTCCACCCTTCATCTCAACTACGGAACGGAGATGGTCTTGGCCAAACTAGCCAACTACGGTATTCCCAATAAACTAGCCTTCCAGATTCAAGATTTTTACAAGGAAGAAACCCTTGATGTGGTTGAAAATTATCCCTACCAACTGGTCGAGGATATCAAGGGTTTGGGCTTTACCATTGCTGACCAATTAGCGGAAGAACTAGGTATCGAAAGTCAGGCTCCTGAACGCTTCCGCGCCGGTCTAGTTCATAGTCTTTTTCAGGCCTGTATGGAAACAGGGGACACCTATGTTGAAGCACGGGATTTGCTAGAACAAACCCTTACTCTCCTTGAGTCTTCCCGCCCCGTGGAACTGGATCCCAGCCAAGTGGCCCAAGAGCTCTCCTACCTAATTGAAGAAGACAAGGTTCAGCAGATTGATACCAAAATTTTTGACAACAGCCTCTTTTTCGCTGAGGAAGGCATCCGCAGTCACTTGGTTCGTATCCTTGAAAAAGGAAAACAGAAGAGTCATGATTTAAAAACCATTCAAAAACACATCGCTACTGTCGAAGAAGATTTGGAGATTGAGTATGATAGTATTCAAAAACAAGCTATTTGTGACGCTATCCAAAACAAGGTCTTTATCCTTACAGGGGGGCCTGGTACTGGTAAGACAACTGTTATCAATGGGATTATCGCTGTTTACGCCCTTTTGGAAGGACTCGACCTCAGGAAAAAAAGCAACCTACCTATTCTTCTTGCCGCTCCAACTGGTCGAGCTGCTAGGCGCATGAATGAATTGACAGGCTTGCCTAGCGCGACCATACACCGTCATTTAGGAATGACAGGTGACGATGACACCAGTCATCTGGAAGATTATCTGGATGCCGACTTTATTATCGTGGATGAATTTTCTATGGTGGATACTTGGCTGGCCAACCAACTCTTCTCCAACATCTCTTCTAACAGCAAGATCCTCATCGTGGGTGACAGCGATCAGCTACCGTCTGTCAGCCCTGGACAAGTTCTAGCTGACCTCCTTCATATTCCTTTGATCCCTCAGACTCGCTTGGAAAAAATTTACCGGCAAAGCGAAGAATCAACCATCGTCACCCTAGCTAGTCAGATTCGACAGGGTATCTTGCCAGCTGATTTCACCCAGAAAAAAGCAGACCGTTCCTACTTTGAAATTGCTAGTGGCCATATTCCAGCTACTATTGAGAAAATCTTAGGCGCTGCCCTCAGAAGTGGTATCCCTGCCCGTGATATCCAAGTTCTGGCCCCCATGTACCGAGGGACTGCAGGGATTGATGCTATCAATCAGCTCATGCAAGACCTACTCAATCCACCACAAAAAGACCAACTTAGTTTTGAAGCCCCCCAGTGCCACTATCGTAAGGGCGACAAGGTCATTCACCTGGTCAACGATGCTGAAATCAATGTCTTTAATGGAGATTTGGGAGCTATCACAGACTTGATACCTGGTAAATACACCGAGTCGAAGCAAGACGAGATTGTCATTAATTTTGATGGCAACGAGGTCTCTTACCCACGTAACGAATGGTACAAAATTCGCTTGGCCTATGCCATGAGTATCCATAAGTCCCAGGGAAGTGAGTTCCCTGTTGTTATCCTACCTATCACTAGTGCTAGCAGGCGTATGCTGGAGCGCAATCTCATCTATACAGCCATTACACGCGCCAAAAGCAAGCTTATCTTACTAGGCGAATTACAGGCCTTCGACTATGCTACTCAGCACATCGGAACAGCCCGAAAAACCTATCTGATTGAACGCTTCAGTGATTTATTGGAGAGAGTTGAAGAAAAGCAACCAGCTGTCTCTGAAACAGCCACATCAAGCGCCTCTGAACAATCCTACATCCTAACAGAAGAAAACTGGGACAGCATCCCAGCCATGATTGGGATTACAGACGCAGACCTCAAAGAGATTTTTTGAAAATAGTGCATAAGAAAACCCACCAATTCAGGTGGGATTTTTGTTTATTAAGATTATTTTACTGTTGCTGTGCTTGTAATCAATTCAACAGCTTTTTTGATTGTGATATCGTGTTTCAACATATCAGCTGAAAGCAAGCTTTGTACTTGTGCAACTTCCATGTTGTAATCTGCAGCCAATTGCTCGATTTCTTTTTGGATTTCTTCTTCTGAAGCGTCAAATCCTTCAGCTTTCGCAACTGCTTCGATAACAAGGTTAGTCTTAGTACGTGACTCAGCTTCTGCTTGGTATTGATTGTGAAGGTCTTCTTGAGTAGTTCCAGTGATTTGGAAGTACATGTCAGGGTTGATACCTTGACGTTGCAAGTTTCCAAGGAATTCGTTTACTGAACGGTGAACTTCTTCGTGGATCATTTCTTCTGGAAGTTCTACGATTTCAGCGTTTTCTACAGCTTTATCGATTGCTGCACCTTCAACTGCGTCTTTGTAAGCTTCTTCTTTAGCAGCAGCCAATTCCTTGCGGTATTTTTCTTTCAATTCAGCAAGTGTTTCAACTTCTTCGTCGATGTCTTTTGCAAGCTCATCGTCAAGAGCTGGAACTTCTTTAGCTTTTACTTCGTGGATAGTTGTCACGAATTTAGCTTCTTTACCTGCAAGGTCTTCTGCTTGGTAGTCTTCTGGGAATGTTACGATAACATCAACAGTTTCACCAGCTGAGTGACCTACCAATTGGTCTTCGAAACCTGGGATGAATTGACCTGAACCAAGTCCAAGTGAGAAGTTTTCACCTTTTCCACCGTCAAATTCAACACCGTCAATAGAACCAACAAAATCGATGACAACAGTGTCGCCGTTTTCAGCAGCAGCTTCTTTGATAACCAATTCAGCCAAGTTGTTGCGTTCGCGTTCGATACGCTCTTCAACGTCAGCATCAGTTACTTCTTTTTCTACATCTACTGATACTTCAAGGTTTTTGTAGTCACCCAATTTTACTTCAGGTTTTGTAACGACTTCAGCTGTGATAACCCAGTCTTGACCTTTTTCCATTGAAGTTACGTCAATTTTTGGTTGAGCAACGACTTCAAGACCAGCTTCTTTAACAGCTGCTTCATAAGCGTTTGGCAAAAGAGCGTTCATAACGTCTTGGTAAAGTGACTCTTCACCAAATTTTTTGTCGAAGATAGGACGTGGAAGGTGACCTTTACGGAAACCTGGAACATTAAGAGATTTCTTCACTGAGTTGAAGACACGGTCCAATTCTGGTTTGATTTGGTCTTGAGAGATAGTGAAAGTCAAGACACCACGGTTTGTTTCTTTGTTTTCAAATGATACAGACATTCTGTCATTTCTCCTTAAAATTTTTTAAATACAGTCTATTATAACATTTTCCATTGATAAAAGCTAGACTAACGTAGACAATTATAGACAACAAGCCACTTTTTCTAACTAAAATACTCTCAAAGTATAGACAATCTTAGACTACTTTGGACATCTTTTGGTTACTTTTTGGTTAGTCATTTTCCAAAACTAATTTATCTAATTTTTCAGTTATATTCGACTTCATCTTCTCAGTAACATGAGTATAAACACTTAAAGTCATTTTTTCATTCGTATGACCTACACGATCCATTATCGCCTTTATAGGTACTTCCAATTCTGCAAGTAAACTTATATGCGAATGCCTAAAAACATGAGTAGTCAATACAAAATCATCTTTCTTAATCTCACTTTTCCTAAAACTGTTTTTCAAAAAATTATTGAAACTAGTTATCATTAAGGGAGAACCATTATTTGTAAATATATAATCACCTTCTTCTTCTAAAAGAAGATACTCATTTACAATTTCTATCACTCTATCACTAATACCGATCACTCTATATGAAGCCAAACTTTTCGGACTATCCAAAAATACTTCCGACTTACTTCCATTTGTATGAAGGGTATATTTAACTTCTAATGTTTTGTTTTCAAAATCAATATTATCTTTCGTCAAAGCTAAAACTTCTCCAAATCTTAAACCTGTTAAATACATAAATTCAACAATTAAACGATTTTTATAGTTCTTTTCTTCCTTATCTAAAAAATTCAGATACTGAAACATTTCATTGCTTGTTAAATATTTATTTTGTTTTTTTCTAATTTCTTTCAGGTTCTTTTTTCTTTTTGGTAAAACTACCTTTTCAACAGGATTTTCTATTATATAACCAACTTTCAAACAATACTTAAAAAATGAGTTTAATAATACTTTTTTATTTTGTCTATGATCTGACGAGCAGGACAATTCCAATAGTATATTTTGAACAATTCGACTTGTCACATCTAATAACAAATAATTTTCCAACTTCCGAATTTCCCCAATTATTGTATATTTTTGTGACTTAAACGTACTCTTTTTCAATTCTGTTTCACGAATTTTCAAATATTCTTCATAGGCTTGTTTAACTGTAATATCTCTAACTACTTCCTTCTGCTTTTCTATTTTCTCCCTCTTTTTTTCTATTTTCTCATCCAGCAAGATTCTTGCCTGTTTCTGAGCTTGCCTTGTCTTAGAAGTTAAAGTTATAGAAACTTGTTTCCACTTATTCTCTTCTAAATCAAAATATTTTTCATAATATCTATATTTTCCATTCTCCAATTCTCTAAAAAACATTTTATACTCCTTTTAAAAATGAGTATATCTCTAGTCAATAACTATAGTATATCATTTTTTCCCAATCAAATATATCTAACTCTCTCTCTATGCAGAAGAAATAGATAAAATCCTCTCACATTAATCAATACTTTTTGTCCTGTCCTAAAAGATATATCTTTAAATTCTTTCGTCTTTTGACTTTCGTCTAATCTCCTTTCAATTGTTTTAATACTAATCGAAGGGAAATAATTTGCTTTTAAATCCTTCTTTGATACACAAATATCAGGATAATTATTATATGATTTTTCCATTTTTATTCTCCTATTTCCGAACAAATTTTGAATACCTGGTTGAACCTTTTGACCTAAAATACGAATTTTATATCCTATCCTGGTTTCTTTATGTTCACTTTTTTCTCCATAAAACGACAAAAAACAGCAAGCCATTTCTGACTTGCCATTCTTTCAACATTCCATACGGTTAGGTTTTATAATTTAATTTCTTCAATTTCTGCACGTTGTTCTAGAATTTTTAAATAATTCCACATAGTCGAACGCTGACCTTTTAATAAATCAATAGGACATTTAAGTTTAAACTCTAGCTGTCCTTTTTCATATTTATCAATCATCATATCTAACTTCTGAAATCGTTCTCTCAATTCATAGTATTCTTTTTTAAAGCGTTCTTTCCAATCTTCCATTTTTAGTTCCTTTCTATCTTATCATATTTTCAATTATGTTATAACTGTTCTAACAATTTTTCTATATCAGGAAAATACGTATAAGCTACTCCTCTAGTGAAATCAAAAGAGTATCCTTCCTCAACTGACACAGATACACTAGCATAATTTCTTTTTGGTAATTTTTGGTTGGCATGACAACCCTCATAATGATAAACAACACGAACATACTGATCATAATTTCTAACATCAACTAGCATAGTTTCAATCCCATAACCAGTATCACGACTAGCTGTAAATTCTAAACACTTTTGATTATCTCCTAATCTCTGAGCTAATCTTACAGCATACATTTTCAATAATTCTACTTGATCCATTTTCTACCCCTTAAAAAAAACAAAAAAGGCAGATTTTACTCCGCCTTAAGTATTTACCACTTTTACACGAACACCTTTCACTGTAAAAGCCTTTCTCCGACTTAAATCTAATCGAATTAATTTGAAATAAAGATCTAATTCTTTTCCAAAAGGATATACTCTAAACACTAAATGATACATTTCATCTACATCAGAAAATCTTTTTTTCAAAGGAGCTTCAACACCATTCCATGCTTCTCTACAATAAGCAATACCTGTAAATCTTTCAACATTCAAAAAACTTAACTCTACAATTCCTTGATAAGTCTCTTTTATTGCATGTTTATTAATCATAACCATTCGCTGATTTGCATCACTTTCACCTGCTTCCGTAAAAAGATTGATTTTAGGAGGTAACTCATCTTTTAATTTTCGAATTCCAAGGTAGGCCTTGTTTAAGATATTTTTGAATAGATAACGCTGAAAAAGTTTTGCTTGAAACCACTTCATAAACTGACAAATACCAATGCTAATAAGAGCCATTAAAATCCATAATGAAGATTCATTCTCTTGAAATGGAAAATCCACTACGATTGAAAAAATCAAGACTAACACAATACCTTCAGAAAATGAATAAATGAATCTCTCAACACCAAAACGCAATTTTGAAAAGGAAACAGCTAAGATAAAAATAACCATTAAAAATCCTAAATAATTTGAACTAATTTCAAGTATTGCTGATATTTTCTTAATCAGAATTGCACATGCTATCATTTCAAACACTAAAGATTGCCATTTAAACAACTGACCTAGCAACCAATTCACTCCACAAATTGCAGATAATTTATACCCCAATTTATCAGATTCTCTCAAAATTCTAAACAACTCTTTCATCCTGTCTCCCTTAATTCAATTTACGTCGCCCCAAAACTGTCGCAATCAATCCTACAAATCCCCAAATAGTTGTGAAGATTGTACTAGCTGAACCTGTATTCGGAAGGACTTTTAACTGACCTTCTTTATCTTTCAAAGCGATTGTACCGTCAGACTGCTTCACAGCACCAATTTCATAAGGCTCTTTTTCAGCATAATCACCTTCGCTTGTTTCAACTACTACCTTCCCTTGATTGGTAGATACAACTGTATGACCTGTATTCGTTTCAATAGGCTGTTCTTTGATTTCTTCTTTAGTGACATTCAATGGTTTAGGTTCATCAGATTCTTTCACACCTACATTATCTTCTGCTTTTTGTTTTGCTTCCTTAATTTCAGGAGTATCTTCTACAGTAGGCTTCTTATCTTCTTTTGGCGTTTCTTCTTTCGGTTTTTCTTCCTTCGGCTGTTCTGATGGAGTTTTAGGTTCTACAACAACTCCTGTATTATCCTTTTCTTGCTGTTTCTCAGAATCTTTTCCAAGATTTTCAGAAGGTTTATCTTCTTTTGGTTTTTCCTCCTTCGGCTTTTCAGATGGAGTTGTAGGCTCTACCACAACTCCTGTATTATCTTGTGAAGGCTCTTTTTCTGTTTTATTACCTAAATCAAGATTCTCACCTTCAGTTTGAATAGCAGGGACAACAGCAGGCTGTTCTTCTTTTGGCTGTTCTGCCACAACTAAACCAGCAGTATCTTGTTTAGAAGCTACACTTCCACCCAAAGTTAATTCATCAGCATTTACACCAGCTACAAATCCGCTTAATACAGTTACACAAACTAGTGTTACAATTTTTTTATTCATATTTTTTCCTCTTTTCTTATTTTCCAATTACATAATAAAAATTCTTTGCTTGTTCAGCAGTAAATACACGATAATCAGTAATTCCTGTTTCTTGCATTGGTTTAATTACATTACATTCAGAAATCAAAATTGAACCATCATCTCTCACATCTTCGACAAAGGCTACATGGCCATAAAAGCTATGACTACCTGCTTGCCCCCCTTGAAAGCTAAGAGCAGAATGTTTTGTAGGAGTATTCGTTACTTCATATCCTGACTTATGCGCCCAGTCTCGACCATTCCCCATGTATGGATCAAAATGTATTCCAAATTCTTTTGCTCGATTGAATACATACCAAGTACATTGACCATAAGGATAAGACTGAGTAATATAGCCTTCTTTTGTAATTTCCTTATCAATCGAATATCCACTAGGTAAATCAGTTGAAACTTGACCAAATGGCACATCAATACTACCAGCTATTGCGTTCCCACCTGAAGAACCATCAGATTCAATCGTACCTTTAAAGACTTCATACCACTTCTTACTATCCTTTTCCAGCTTCCCTAATTTTGTCTGACCGTCTGAAAGTGAGACACCTTCATAATGTTCAGACCAATATTTTGCACTTTCAAAAGGATCAGTTGCCTTTTGCATATAGTCTTTGACTTTTTTATAGCCATGATTCAACTCATAAGACATCAATTCCAATTCCACCGTACTATCTAAAGTACGAGAACTAGCATTTCTCCATCTATCACCATTGATAGTATTATCCCAACCTGACCATTGAAAGTAACCTGCAACCCCACCTGATGGATTCGTTAGTTTAGGATCAAAGTCACTTTCTCTTTCAGCATTGGCAAGAGAACCACTAGCACCCTCTAAAGTAAATTTCTCCTTAGAGAGTTGCCAGTTTAAAATCTTAATGACATCTTCTGCTCTTTCAACAGAAATATTTGCCTTTTGAGCCACCTCTTGCGCTGTTAATCGAGTTCTCTTTCCAGTCGTACTACCTGATGAGCCACCAGCAGAAACAACTCCGATAACGCTTAGAAGAATTAAGAGAATCACTAAAAACGTAGGTATAAGACTTGCGAAAAAGAATCCAAAGCGTTTCGCTGTTTTGTTACCCATTAAATTTCAACCTTTTTCCTTTTTTTAGCTTTCAATATTTTGGTTTTCTTACTTAAAATTGCTTTAGAAGTTATTTCTTCATTTTTAGGATTTTTTACAACGTTTTTTCTTCTTTCCACAGACTTTGGATTGACCGTTTTTGGAGTCTGCATTTTCTGTTTCACTGAGCCTTCCTGATTCTCTTTAAATGGCTTCTGACCTTTCTTCAACCGTTCTTCCTTCAACCGTTGAATTGACTCTCGAGAAGCCTTTTTCTGACCAGCATATTTTTTAGCTTCTTTATCTCTTAATTTCTTCTTTCCTTTCAACAAATTTCTATCAGCACTTCCCTCTTTAAAAGCATTGGCTCTCACTCCATAGAGTTTAGCTAAAGCCTTATTCCCTTTTTCTTTCAAGGCATTGACTGAACTATTTTTATGTTCCTTAATCGAATTCATTCGATTCTTAATCACATCACCTTTTTCAGCAACCTTTTCTACCAATGGACTTTGTTTTCGTAAAGTTTTAAGATTTTCACTCAACTTATCTTTACCCATCTTCAATCCACCTTTAGCAAACTGTCCTCCAACTTTGAGTCCGTTTCCACCTACTTTCAAACCAGTCTTACCTGTTTTTGACAATCTTTCTTTCAGTTTTTGAACAGACTGAGAATTGCTTATTTCTCGACCAATCTTACCAACAGGACTATTGGTTACTCTTGAAAATGCTGATAAAAGCGAATGTCTATACTTCCACATTAGAAACAATAATACACCTTTTAAAAAGACTGTAACTAGTAAATCACCACCTACAGCAGTAGAGATGAATTCAGTTAAAGTATTGTAAAAGAATGAAAATATACTAGTCGCTAAAAGCATAATTGATGATAAAGCAAGCATTGATATTCCTTTTTTATTGAATCCAATCAATAAATGCTCCATCTTAGGAAACAGACTTAGAAGAAGGATAAATGGTAACAATAGGATTAAAAAGATAAAAACGATTAAAAAGAAGAATCGTGACAACCCTAGCAATAAATAAATCGTTCCCATCACAATAATATCGACATCAGAAGCAAAGGCATACATAAATTTTAAGCCCCACTCATTTTTCAACATCTTGTTTTCAGGATCTTTATCTTTTGCAAGATCCTTGACTTTTTTATCGCCAACTAAATGATCTCCATCACCTTGCTTATAAGCAGCTAAATCTTCAAATTCTTTTTCAGAAAGAAGAAATGAACCATCTTCTTTTACAGGAGAGTTCATATACTTATATCCCTTCAACAAAGTTTCAGAAAAATATGTTTCTACTCCATTTTTACTTTCACCAGTTAAAGTTTTTGTAATTTCCCCATTCAAGGTAATTGTTGTTGTTCTAAAACTATCATAGACATGAGTTATCAAATACTTATTTTGACCATTGACATTAAGTTGAATGAAATAAACTCCAATACAAGTATAAATCAATAACATTTTTATCAATGTTTTGAAGAAACTACCTTTTCCAGTCGCAAACAAATACAGTAAATAAACTGCCATACTTGCACCAACCAAATAAATAATTTCTCTACTAAACAAAGAAGAAAATACTTTACTAGAATTATTTACAGTTTCATTCAACAATCCACTAACATCACTCATTCCTTCAACAGCAATATAAACTTGTGCAACTACATAAAAAACAAGTTTCCCAAGCCAAAAAACAGACTGAACTAGAGAATTAAAGAAATAATTGACATTGGAATCAAATCCAAAAAACTTTTTATCAAAGTAAACTTTACTTGTTAAATCAGACATCTTAGACTTATAATTTTCATAAGTCAGTTTGCTATTTTCTGCTTCCTTTTTCTTTTGATTCTCTTTTTCCTCAGCTTCTTTCTTTACCGTATCTAATATTTTTTTAGCATTCTCAGAAGAATCAACCAATTTAGGCTTATTCGTGTTCCTATCAAATTCAATAATATCAAAATTATTTTTTGGAAGAATATCTTTAACAGAATCAGCTTTTACAAAAGCAGGAAGAAGAAAGAAAGAACAAATAAACACTAGTAAAATATTTTTTCTCATATTCCTCCCCCTATACAGCAACTAATTCTGTTTCTACTGTTTCAAATAATTTCATTAAAATAGGATAAAGTGTACCATCTACTGTAATACGCTCTTTTCTTCCAAACGTATCATAATAGATACATTGACCCATTGTTTGATTTTCAAGCCAAGAACGTGAAGAATCGTTATCTTCTACACGCAAATGTTTCAAAATAGCTTCTGTTTCTGAATTTTCAGGAAAAGCAAATACTGTACCAAATCCAGTTCCATCTTCACTTGTTTTCAAATCTCTTACTGATTGAGTTACCAACACTAAGAAATTATTGAATGATCGTCCAGTACGCTTAATTCGATTCACTACCTGCCTTCCAGCAGGAGTTGACATAATCTGCCATGCTTCGTCAAGGAATAACATTGTTTCCTTGTCCTTTTCACGTTCACCAAAAATCGCACAGAAATAGGTTAAAGAATACATGACAGTCAAACTTCTTAATTGACTTTCAGTCATTTCATCTTTATCTGTACCTTTTGGCATATCCAAACCAGTAATTTCAACGATTGTAATTTTATTATCAACCTTCAGAACATTTTGGCTTCCATCAGAAAAACAAAGTGACAATAAAGAATTTTTTGAAATTCTTTTTAAGAAATATCCAGCAGTCTCAACATCTTCCTTTGAATTTTTCTCTAATTCATCAAAGACTTGTAACATACCGACTTTCTCACCAGCTTTCCTTCGTTCAATCACTTTGTCAATCGAATCTAACAAATGTGGTTGAACCTTGATATAGGTATCTTTATCCAATACAGAACCTACAAGCACAGTTGCTAACTCTGTCAGTTCAGCTTCATCTTGTAAGAATGAGAATGGATCAAGAACACCTCTATTATTCTTATCTTTCATATTCAAAGTCACAAAATTGATTGACTTGATATATTCTTGAAGTTCATAAAATTCATCATTTTTTTCCAATTCAGATAACACAGTTAAATATTGTTTTTTCATTTCTGCTTTTGGATCAATATACAATACTTTTGTTTTCAATAAAGAATGATAGGTAAATAATAACTTAGTTAAGAATGACTTACCATTTCCAGTTGAACCAGTTATAGCTGTATGAGGATTGCTTGTTTCCTTACCCTTCACTCCAACTTTATTCGCTTGTAATAAATTTGAAAACACAATATTTGTACTTGAATCAAGAGCCTTTTGAAAATCTCCATACCATGAAGAAATCTCATTATCAACACGACCAATAGGAAAACCAATTTCTGTTCCAACCTTCTTAGTCGTAAACATTAGATTCTCACAAAGTCCACGTAGACTTCCATATTGAAGAAATGATTCCTTTTTATTATCAAGAATTTCTGTCAATCTACTCTTATAGAATAGATATACTCGATCTGCAACAGCCTTGACAACTTCTACTTCCAATTCTTTCAACCGTGCAAACAGAATATCAAATTTAAGATTCAATTCTTCCAAACTGTCTGCTGTAATGGTTAAGGTATGAAGATAGGTAATCATCAATTCTTTATTGTCATGTTTCTCCTGAAAATCTTCTAACAACTGATGGCTTTCCAAAACTTCAATCTTTTGAACATCATCATTTTCTGCTGTTTCATTTACCGTATTCCCAAGATTCTTACGTTTGTTTCTTGCCCTGGATAAAAGTGAGAAAAAACCTTTTTGCGTTGAAAAACGGATTTTATACATACTATCAACAGGAAATTCAAGATTTTGGAGTTCTTCTTGTAGATGAAGATAAGATACATTTTTTGGATATGAAACAACAGGAATTGTCGCTACATAACTTGTTTCCTGACCATTGGTCAATTTCAAAGCATTCCCATCAACAACTTCAATAATTGTTTCATCTACATTCTCAATCGAATTTTCAAGTGCAATCAACTCACTTTCTTTATCATAGGTTTGACCACCAAGAAAATGAAGTCGATTCAATAATTCTAAATCAGCTTTTGAAACTTCTTTCACGTTCAAAGCATGGATTTTAGTTTGAATCACATCTTTCTGGTTTTGCCAAGCCTTCCACCAGTCAACTTTTGGTAATTCTTCAAAACCAACCATTTTCATCACATTTTTACGATAAGTTTCTATCGTCTGTTCAACAGTTAGTTTAAAGTCCGAGGTTACATTAACTGATTTCAAAGGAACTACAAGATAATGCTTATACTCAAAGAGGTAGCTTACTTCTTCTTCCAATCGTGACTTCATTGTAGATACAATATAATTTCCTAAAGGACTTGTCCCTTGACCTTGCTCAATATCTTGTGATAACAAAGCAATTTTCTTAGCCAATTCTAAATCAATATGTAAGCTATGAATACTTAGATCATTGTACTCTGCCAAACTAGCTAAACAATTATAAACAATATCCTTACTAGTCTCCTTTTTCGTTTCTTCAATCGTATTGACAACTTGTGATTCAATTTCAAATACGGATAAAACCGTTCCATCTTTTAACAGAATCAAACCATCAGCAACCGACCAAATATTATTTGATAATTCCACCTTTGATACTTCTCACTTTCTCATATTTTTTTCCTTTACAAATATATATTTTCTTTCGCTGACTATCGTATTCCTTCCAAAAAATCAAATACTCATAAATAAATCTAAATAATGTCTTTCCATCTAACTTATAATCAGCTAACAGATTCCCAAGTTGCCAACCAGCAAATGCAGCAGCCATAAAGCGCCAACCCCAATCAAGGTAAGGAATAAAGCCTAGTAAAAACCAGGCTAACACTAAAATTACTAGGCAATAGACAATCGCAGACATTTTAATTGCAAATGGTAAACTAAATTCTTCATTTAATTTATGCACCCAAACAGGCTGTCTAAATGCTGTTGTATAGACATACAGCTTCTTGTCTTTTCTTTCCATTCTTCATTCCTACTTAACTACTTCAATCAATTTTGACCAAATAGGTTTAGTTGCATTTAATACTGTTTCAGGATTTTCTAAAAAGAAAAGAATAAATCCAGCTACCAAAACAATGATAACTAGTTTTCCTAACTGTTGCTCCTTCCATGCTTTCAATGCTTTCATTCCTGCAAAAAATGCTACTGCTGGAACACCAAACTTAGAAACTAAAAAACTAAATAACGCCATCTATCTTATTCTCCTTTTTCTTCTTTCTTGTTGTAGTCTAATGGAATTGTATGTTCCATCTTTTCTACAAAATAACTATCTTTATCTTCTCTTAACTCAAAGCTAAAATTCTCGCTATGAGTTGAACCAGCTACTTCTAAAGTAATCTGAGCATAAGCCAAGATTTTCCCATCTTTTTCTTTAAAGTAGGTATAATCTAAACTCTTAAATGTTGCACCACCAATAGACTTAATATCTTTAGAAATTAAATCTAAATTCGCTTGACTAGTTGTGTAATTTTTAAAGAATAATTCTAAGAACGAAACTAATTTCTTTCTTTTACCTTCCCCAATTTCATCATTATCCAGTAAAGCCAAATGAGTTTCTTTTCCCACACCATCAGCCTTAAAATCACTTACAGGAGAAAACCAAGGTAAACCAGCTACATAGTATTTACCGTCTTTTTCTCCGTATGGAATCGAGAATTCTATACCTACACGCTGATTCTTGTCATCTTTTTTTGTATCATAAACAATACGATATACAGCTATACCATCTTTAGCAAGTAACATACGAGCGCTAACTACCGACATTTCCTGCTTCGATTGACCTTGATTCTTAACCTCTGGAATACTTCCATAGTATTCATTCAACTTCGCTACATCATCTTCACTAGAACCATTTTGTGAATTATAGGTAAAATATCTACTCACAAATCCATCTAAGAACTGTTCCAACTTACGATCTGTTTCTTTTTTAGACTCAACAACTGGTGAATTTGTCAATCTATCCAACATTTTTGAACTTGTCCTTAAAGAAACAAACATTGTTAAACCACAGAAAAGAATAAAAACAGACAAGCCTGCTAAAAAAATACTATTCGATTTTTTTTGACTTATCTGTTTCATTTTTACTTGCTTTTCTTTTCTTGGCTTCTTTAAATATAAATTTCTCATTTTTTCCTTTCTATGTTTACAAATTAACTTTCTTGTAGAAGCCAATAGGGGTATTTAAGATTTCTCCCTGCTCTACGAATCCTTGAAAAGCTATTAACCAACTTCCAGTCTCACAGATATAATTTACAACAGATTGATAGTCTAATCCTTTTGTTACTTCAAAGAAAGTTTGCGCTTCATCTTTAGAACAAAATCTATAATATGTAGTCACAATTTTAGTTACAGGCACATAACGCTGCAATTGAAATTTGACAATGTATTCATCACCATCATATAATTCCAACACTGCTTTCTTCAGCAAGTAAACCTCGTCTAACGACATGATTTTATCCACTTCCCAATCAGAAATTCCACAAATAAAAAAGTTGTCTTTATCAATTCCTCTTTCATTTATTCTTTCAAGAACCTGTTCTTGACTGTACTTCATAATATCTAGTTCACAGAGAAATTCAAAATTTCCTTCCCTTAAAACCCTTATATTTGCTATCATCTTGATACAAAGTAACCTTTATCTACAAAGCTACCACCTTCTTCCAAACGAACATCACGACCAAACTTTTCATAGTCAATATACAGAAGCAGTTTTTCCTTAGAAAGTTCTACACCAACTTCCTCTACAAGATATTCACCTAATTCTCTATCAGTAGCAACATCAGAATATAAACTACAATCATCAAATTCTACACTTGCTAAATATTTTGGATCAGAACTTTCTGATTCAATAAATGATAGAACCAAATCTTCATCAACATCTTCCACGTTTTCAGCAAGTTCATTCGCTAATTCTAAAGTTAAGCCTTCACAATTCAAAGCAGTTAATTCTTCAATAGATTGAATAGTAAAAACAACATCTTCTCTATCATATCCAAACTCAGAAGCAATGTATTCCACATCAGCAGGTAAAGAAAATTGTTTCACTTTCTTTGACCGTGTATCCATAATTAAAGCTATTAAGTCCATATTTTCTCCTTTCTTAACTAGCCTTCTACTTGTCTATTCAACTGTTCCAAATCAGCAACAGTAAAGACACCATATCCAATAAATGAATCGCCCTCATAATCAACAATTTCAATCTGTTCATCATAAGAACCACTCAAACCAATCACAGACAACTTTCCAAAATATAAAGGCAAGCCAAACCAAGCCTGCCTTCCATTTTTTGGATTCTTAATCAATACTTTTGAAGCCATATTCACTATCAACTATTTTTTTATTGCAGAAAGTACCAGCTATTACCTTCATGCCCTAGAAATACATAGGAATCTCCTAAACGACTAGCAATTTCTTCTTCATGTTCTTCTACATAAGCAGACAAACGATCTTCATTGACTAACTGCTCATATTCTCCATGATTCAAAATACCTGCAAAATCAATCAATGCTTCCTGCGTATCAACTTCTGTAAACGAATTGACATACACATTATCAGGGTTGTTACCATCAAACTGTCCAAACTCTACACCGTCAAAGTGTTCATCTAAGCGTTCAATAATCTTTGCAGGTTCATCCAGCAACTTTTTTCCAAAATTGTAATACTGACATACATCAGAAAACTTATCATAGACGACTTTAATACTCATTCTTTCTCCTTCCAAATAAAAAAGGAAGCCATATTTGACTTCCTTCATTCATTTACTTAAATTGAAGCTGAACGCTCAAAACTAGAACCAATCGCAAAGGCACGAGTTGTTACCTTGTTAAGTTGCTTGTTCATATCATAGTAACTATTCAAATCACGCTTGATACACTCAATAACTTGATACGGTAGTTGCAATTCTTCATCATTTTTGAGAAGCGAACTCAATTCACCAGCATTCTTCCACGCTAAATCAAATTCTTTCGATTTTAGTTTTTTCGCGAGTTCATTCGACAATTCAATAATTTGTTTATCTTTTCCACTTAAATCCATTTTTTTATACCTCATTTTCTATTTTTTAGCTTTTACTTTTTTCCAGCAATCATGCAGGAGAACGCTTCTTAATTTTCACTCCATAAAAACCTTCCTTTTCATTCAAAAAATACACCACCTGCCAACATCAGAATAAACACAAAAATAGAAATTTTAATGTTTCCTGTCACTACATACGTTAACACCGACACGATCAATCCAACAAAAGTATTTAAAATCAAAAAATGTATAATTTTAAAAATCATCTTTATCATACTTATCATATAGCGACCTATCCAATTCTTTAAAATTCATCACAACTCCTGCAACTAGCGTAATACTAAAAAAAATAAAAGCGATTTTAGAGTTGCCACTAATCAAATTTACAACAAGAAATACAACCATAGGCAATATATAATTCAAACACATAAAGCGCAGGACTTCTCTTAACCACTTCAAAATTCTAACCATCTTCAAACCCATCTTTCTAAATGATATTTCTTAACCAGCAACAAATACACACTTTGTCTTTCTTTCTGATCACGTTTCATCAATCCAAACAGCAACAACTTTCGCTTAATATCTACTTCATTGGCTAAAAACTCCTCATACTCTTTAGTAAGTCTTTTTACCTCTTGCCAATCTTTACGACTTTTAGTCTTTCTATAGGTTTGACATTGAATATCTATATAATCTTGATAATTTCTAGCTTTATCACTTGTCACAACCCCTTCATAGAAATAACGAGCAGGAATTAAAAAAACTAACTTTCTCAATTTTTCATCAGTAATTTTTTTCTTACTCATATACTGACCTCTCAATCTGCCTTTTTCTTAATATCAAGAATCGCATTCACTTCATCAGGCATTCTTGACCAGTCAATGACATAATCTCTAAAATAAGGCAAAAACATTCGCTCAGATTCTATAGGTATAACTGTTAGATTTTCATTCCCCTCAAAGGTAGGTAAATAATGACTAACAGACTTTAACCCACTATCAGTTGAACATACCAAGTTACTGTTATTTACTACTACAGAATCAGTACCTACTTTCTTGTAAATTTTTCTCATAAGCTACCCTCGCTTGCTCCAATTTTTTCCAGTTTTTATCACTTATTTCTCCATCAAAGAGAATCTTCTTTAGTTTGTTATCCCCAGTAATACTCTCCCACTTTTTTATCAATGCAGTCACACCTGAAACATTTTCATTCAACCATCTATACTGTTTGTCAAAGAAACCAGTTTCTACAGGTGAGGTTGAAAAACCAATTCTATCAACTTCACCTAAAAGTGAATACCACTCACGATTCAAAACTTTGTCGCCATTCATTCTTTCAAAGACTTTTATCTTGCTGTTTATCACCCAAACAGCAAGTCTGGCCATATCAATTTTTTCATTCAAGGATTTTCTTACAAAGTCCAAAGCGACATCATCACACATTCTTACTTCATAACGATTTTTGAATTTCAATGACGAATGAATCAAATCTATATCAAGACCAAGTTTCTTTGCCTGCTCAATATCTTTCTGATAAAAACAGAAATGATAAGCAGACTGACGAGAACCAAAGTAAATCGTTTTTGCTTTTCCATATTGACCGTTATCTTCAATCTGTTTCATTGTCAATCGACTTTCAACCAAACCACTATCCCAAAGATCAACTAGCTTACCAAGTTCAAAATTTCCATTTTCGTTATACTTTTCATCTAGCGCTATATCAAGCCGAGGAATATTCATAAATTTCCCCTCACCTTGTGAAATGGCACGTTCATACTCAAAACAACGAATAAAGAAATCTCTCCAACTTGACTTCTGCTCATTTTCAAAATACCACTCATACTGTCTGCATGCTTGACCTTTTAACTCAATCATACAGCCCATATCTTCCCTTTTCTTTGAAATAAAAACATTGATATTTTGAAAAGTATATTTTGTATCATATCCTGAACCACCTTTTTCTTCTTCAAGAAACGGTTTATTTTGCAGACATAATACCTTTGCTATCACATCAATATAATCTTGCGTTTTAAATGTAACCTTCACATAGTCAACCTTTCCTTCCAAAGAAAATCCACTATCACGCACACCTTCTTTAAAAGCTATCAACGCATTCACTTTCAAATCATAAGACTCAGGAATCTCACCAGCTTCTTTCCATCTATATAATGTTGCTCTATCTATTTCTAAATAGCTAGACATTTCTTGATCTGAAAAAGCGTACATCTTTTGCACCTTGTTTAGATTCTCAAATTCCATATTTCTCCTTACTTTTCAATAGTGTTGCATTTTTTAAGCCCAAAAAGTCAGTATTATCAAGGCTTTATGCTTCTACGCACATCTTCTACCCCCCTATTAGTCATAGGGGGTTAATTCGCACAATCCAGCCTGCTAGTACACGCTAGTACACGCAGTCGCTCGTCGCACTCGCTTCCTCGCTCCTGCTACTAGCTACTAGCAAGCTGGATTGTACCAACTAGCACAGTAACCAAAAAAGAGGGGAGAATCCCCTCACAACTAACCAAATCAGTATTCATCAAAAGGGAAATCTTCCAAAATCTCACTCCAATTTTGAGTTGTATTCTGTTTCAATTCAAATAAATCCTTTATGATATTTCTTTGAACCTCATTCAAATACACTACATTATCTTCCTTTTCAAATTCTAAAATACCATCTAACTTATCTACCAAATTCTTCATTGAACCAGCAGACACACCAATTTCTTTAGAAAACGCAAACGTTCTTACTAAATCATTTCCACTTTCTTTTTGTTTACTAGACATCAACTCCTGAACCAATTCAGGACTAGCCTTTTTAACAGAACCTTTTTCAAGTTCTTCTTTAGCTTCCATTTCTGCTTGAAGATTTTCTTTTTCTTCTTCTGACAATTCAGCTTTCGGATTTTCTAAAGGATTGAAAAGATTTTCTCGTCGCTCAATCTTCTCATATTCATCAGTAAAGGAGAATCCCTTTTCTAACAAAGGAGAATAAAATTCTCTTGCGACTTCTCCATATACGCTAGCATACCCACGACCATAAACACGTTTACCAGCAAGATATTTCACATACTTAAATTCCTTATTCCTATTAACTTCTCCAAAGGCTAAATCATATCCAACCTCGTCCAATCGACCAACAGAAATTCGGAAATTAATATTCGCTTGCAGTTTTGAGCCTAAATCTTCTCTTGAAGGCTTCTGCATAGCGATAACCGCAAAGCAGCCAGCCTGCCTTCCAAGTAGTAAAAATTGGCCCATAGCATTGTCTAAACGTTGTCTTGTCTGAAAATCAAGCATAGCGCACAAGGCATTATATTCATCACAAACTAAAAAATAAGGTTCAAGTCCATATTCAAAAAACTTCTTCAAATCCTTGTCGCCATTTTCTTCACGCATTTTACGCATATAAGCATAGCGAGCGAACATAATTTGAACTGCTCTTTCAATCATAGAAACAATATCTTCAACCTCATAAGAAATACGACCTTCAAAGGCTTTCTGCTCCGACATAGTAACAAAGTCTGCTTGTTTAGGATCGCATATATCCACTACTCCAACTTTAGCCATAGCACGAATCAGAGTTCTTAAAAGAACTGTCTTACCACCACCAGTACCACCACAAACCAGCAAATGAGGATCATCAATAGGATTCCAATAAAGATTCTTCATTAATTGAATACCTTTACTAGAATATTCAACATCACTAATCTTAATACGATTCTGAAACGCTGAATAAGCCATCTTATAAGTTTTAAATTTAATATCGTCCTGAACTTCCATAAAGTCCATAAAAAAGGTTGTTTCTAAATCTGAACCAATCTTCTTAAACTTATCTTGAAACTTATTCCCAGCCATTTTAAAAGCAATTTCCAAATCATACCGATTCTGTTTCATATAAACTGCTGGAAAAACTACTTTATCTCTTGTTCCTGAATCCGTCTTAATCTTTTTCGTATAAGAATATCCATTTTCTTTCAAAAAGAAAGCAAGTTTAGCAAGTCTTTCTAACTTTTGAAAAAAGAAAAAACGTTCTTGTGAAAACCAAGTCAAATAAAGACTAATCAAACTAAACACTATCACCATCAAACTGACAATCACTATCGAAGGAACATCAGCATTTTTTAGTTTCTCTAAATTTTGATAAATATAAAATCCTAATATCGGACTAAACAACAAAAAGAAAAAAGAAAAGATAAAGTATCTTAAATTTTCCATGTAAGGCTTAATCTTAATTCCACGATACGCTGGAAATAAACTCATATCTTTTCTCCTTTAGAAATTATCCCTTATGTTCCTGTTTTTGCTCAGATTTTTGATCCTGCTTCTGTTCTTGTTTAGGTTGACCTCCACCTACACGCTTAACATTTTCAGCACGCAAGGCAAAAGCATGACCTTTAACCTCAGAAACATTGTTGTTTCCACGTGAAATTGTATATGAATCTTCATAAATCCAAATTGTGACATCACCAACAAGTTCAACTTCAGACATCATAGGAATATCTTCTACAGAAATACCTTCTTCCAATTTAACTGGAATAATTTCTTGCATTTTATCCGAAAAAACTTCTGCATGCGTTGGATAATCAACAGGTGAACCATCTACCATTTTAAAATTTTCAATAAAACTGATAAATTGCAATTTACCAAGCAATTCTTTTGCATCAACAGGAATTTCTGCATTATTAAATTTACGAATACTAAAAGCCATTATTTTTTTCTCCTATTTCCTATAATTTATTTCTCAAAACGCAATTCAGTCGCTTCAAATTGAATCTCTTCTTTTGTGCCAACCAAACGTGTCACCATATTAAGCCCTGAAACTGACTTAACAAATGTAAGACCTCTTGTTTTAGGAACATCAGAATTTGCCAAACCATATACACGAATAGTTACCGTACTTTGTTTATCCCCTGAAATCTCAAATTCTCGGAAAGGTACAAAATCATCATACGAACCATTGACTACTTCACGAAACTTTGGACTCACAACAACTTTAGATCCAATCACATTCAATCCCACAGGGAGTTTTTTAATTTTTGCCATTTTTTTCAATTTCCTTTTCTATTTACATTTTTTCTTTAAAAAAATAAAGGACGATAAGTCCTGTTTTATTATCGCCCTAACAACAATATCTTAATCTTTTTTACGCTTAATCCCAACTAAACCTAACATAGACAAGATACCAGTTCCTACAAATCCAAGCATACTAGAAGCAGTACCAGTGTTCGGTAAAGATGGTTTCTTAGGTTCTTGTGGTTTTGGTTGCTCAAGAGTATGAGTTACAACTTTAGCTTCCATTTCTTGACCGTTGACAATGTTCAAAAATTTATTTTCAACATCACCACTTGCAATACGTTCGACTTCAATATAAAAATCAGCGTCAAACGTACCTTTCACTCCTAAAGAGTTCAAGAAGTCTTTGTCAATAGAATATGCCCACTTACCAGCTTTTTCATTCCATGTTACTTTAACAATTTTCTTGATAAAGTCAGAGTTTGTACTTTGGTCAAACTCTAACTGGAAGGCATACGCAGAGCCTTTAGCAATCTTGTCTCCTGCCTTAACCACTTTACCGTCAGACAAGACTACATCATAAGGAAGAACCAAGTCTTTTTCAGCTACATATTCAGTACCACGAATAATTCCTGACCAATTTCCTGTGTATCTGTCATGCTTCAAGTCAAGCATATCAATACCGTCATATTGATAAAGAGTATCGTGCTTAGAAGGCACAGTCACACCGTTCAAGAGGTAACGTAAGTACTCGCCAATTTGAATTTCTTGACCGTCACGCACCTTAGAGTTATCTTTGTAATCCAAAGCGTGTTTTTCAGGTTTCAAGTCAGGAACTTGCACAGTTACCAAGTTAGAGACAAAGGCATTTCCAAAGTCAATTTGATGGAAATCATTTTTCACAATTTTGCCTTTTTCTACAAGCAAACGTGCAGGAAGCTCAATCGTGATATTCTTAACTGGTTTCACATAGTTTTTATAGAATGAAGCAGAATCTTTCGCTACCCAAAGGTAAAATTCGCCTTTAGGATTCAAACCAGCTTCTTTCAAAATGCTTTGAATTTCTTTTGTGCGTTGTTTTTCAGAAAGAACATGGTACATATTAAAGAGCGCTTTAACATCTTTACCAGTAGAATCCTTCATAGTGATTTTGCTGTCATCTACCTTGTAAGCACCATCTTGAACATCATCTGCCATAGCCCATGTCTTACCATAAGTTTTAGAATCAGCAGTAAACGTTGAATAAGGCTTATAATCAGTAGTCAAACGGAATTTTACATTCTTATCGAATGTATTAGCCCCATCAATATTATGTCCGAATGTATCAACAATAGCCTTTTTAGGTTTTGGAGTTAATGGTTTCACACGCAAGCGTGAATAGTTCACTTTGACAGTAGGAACTAAAGGCATTTCAGGAATTTTTTTCTTCTCTGGTGGAGTTGGAGCAGGTGGAGTTGGAAGTGTTGGACGAGGTACAAACTCTTTTGGTTTTTCCAATTTAGGTTTAGGAATTTCTTTGGTATCCTTTTGTTTCAATTCAGGTTTACGTGGAGGATCCAAAGGGATAGTAATTGGCACAGTTGAACTTGCTTTACCAAACAATCCAACAGCCCAACCATCTTGATAGAAAATATCCTTATCGGCAAGGTTTTTGCCACCATTTTGTCTGATTACTTCTGCTCGTTTTGACTCAATTTCTTCCTCACTTGCCACACCTGCACCGATATGATAAGCAAAATTAAAGCTAGAACCATATCCAACAGAAAGAAGTGAACCAAGTGGAATATCTGACTCGTCTCCAACGTTTTCGTAATATTTACCACTAGCAGACTTATGTTCGCCCTTAAAATATTCTTTGCCACCACGAGTAATTTTCTTAACATCTGAACCGTTAGGGTTAAGGACAATGCCTTCTGAACCGTCTTGGTAAGTGAAGCGTAACTCCTGTCCCCAGTCAATGTCGTTGAAAGTTGAAGCAATCGCTGTCACAGCAGGTTTATTTGTCTTTTCATAGAATAAATCAACTTTAGTATCAAATTGAATCAAGTTCCCATATACAAAGTTAATAGAGCCACTTCCATTATCTTTACGAACATAAATTCTAGTATCACTTAACGGTTTTCCATCTTTTACAAAATAAGCTTCAGCACTATTAAAAGTAAACTTAGCAGAGATTTTCTTACCATCTTTACTTTCAGCAACATTGTGAAGCGTGAATGAATCGCCTGCCTTTGGATTTACAATTTCAGCAAAATATTCAGGATTTTTCCCAAGCAATCCTGCACGACTACCACTAATAGTAGTGTCAGAGTGCAAACCAATATAATCTTTTACAGCAGTTAGACCGTCAATACCTTCAAATGAAGCTGTTAGGTTGCTGTAATACCCAACGCTACCA
>NZ_JAODJG010000033.1:0-23754 GCF_028156745.1 Streptococcus gwangjuensis | reverse complement strand
TGTTTGTGTCTAAATTTTTGGGAATAATCAAATATCCTTATAACTCAATAAGAAAGCGAGATTTTTCAGACAAAAAAACTGGAAAAAGTTCCTCACTTTACCCCAGCCCTTGACTATATTGCACTATTTATGCTACAATATTGTTTGACTGATTAAGCAAAGTGTGTGTTTGTCTTAATCGGTGGTGTAGAAGTTGCTGCTTCTACACCTTTTTCGTTTTTATTTACTCTATTATTGTAACACACATTAGGCAAAAAAGCAACTATTTTGTATAAAAACATGACAAAAACACCTCTAAAAAAATCTTTTTTTAGAGGCTTTTGTCTGCCTTTTTGTATTATTTATGCCCTCTTTTTCTGATAACAGCTTTGTGCGGCCTATGGTTAATACGAAATCCTGCACCTAGTCCCGTATCCCTAAATTCTTCATACTCTTGTCTCCAAGATCCAAAAAATAGATTGTATAGCTGATCAATTCGTTCAAGGAGTATCATTCTGGACATAGTACAAGCCCCTTCGATGGACCAATACATCCCTCGATGTTTCATACGGTAAGTAACCTTTCGGTGCTGACTCTCCATTACTCCGATACCACGTGAGGATAACCCTCTAAGTTTAGGTGGTCTAGTGTCACAGAAATTTCTTAATAATTTCTTACGAAAATTGTAAAAATTATCAAGAGCTTCTTGACTTTCTGTGAGAGATTCAACTGTATCTAGTACGGTCTGAAGCAGGTTCTTCTGATGATTTTTGATGGCCCTAAAAGCAAGATCAAGTAGTGTAGATGGGTACGGCTTCAGGAATCTTTTAAGTTCTTCATTGACATGATAAGCATCCCAGAAATGCTCATGACGTTTAATCCGTAGGACCTTCTTAATTTCTTGAAATATTCTGCGAGAATATCCTTTACCATTGTCCGAGTTAGTGATAAGAAGAGTTCGATCAGTGATTTCAAAATGATTGCAGAGATAGTCTATCAATTCTTCCTTTGCTTGTTCATGGCTTGTATGGATAATCTCATGTTTATTCTCTAGTACATACCGATTATTACCAACCTTCTTCGCTCCAGTATGAATCAGGAAATGGGCTAAGTCTGTATTGTGTCGTTCATCATTGCTTGATGTTGTCTTGACGAGCACACCATCTCCCTCCAGGTAGATTTTATCTACCTGTATTTTTTTCGGTTGCTCATCACCTCTAAACAGCCGATAACGTTCCCTCTCTGAAAAGAGTCTACCTGCCATTTTTACAGACTTCAACACAGCATCCTTTGTTATCTCTAGGCGATAAGCCATCTTAACTGTTCGACAAACTTCACGGTAGGATAAAACGGAAGCGTGTTTTGCCATGTGAAAAATCAACTCAGGAGAATAACGCATATACTTTTCTAAGCCTAGCCACTCATCAACAGGATAACAAGTTTTCTTTCCCTTTCGCCAGCGATTCCTAGAAAAGGTCATCTCTCCAAATGTAAAAACAACTGTCCTCTCTGTACTATCTATCCGTTTATATCCCCTCCGTCTCATGGTGGGAGCTATCTGCTCGTCATAATCTCTTACTCGCTTCAGGAATTGCTGCTTACGTTTGCGATCTAGTTCTGCGACAAATTCTTTTTCATCAAATCTAAACATACTCTCTATTGTACTGAAATCATGACTAGATTGAAAATATCAGAAACTTTTACAAGGTTTTTTCATCTTCAAAACGTCGGTCAACTTTCTCTTCACGACTACGCACGTGCTCCTTAACATCTCTATAATCTGTGTAATGTTTTAATGTATCATCAAAGAACTCTTGTAAGGCTCCTTTTTCAATTTGGAATTGTTTGATCAGTTGACTGACATCTTCCAGTCCCATATCTTTTGGAACTCCTAAATCATCCAATAGTTGTACCGCTACAAGACTATTTTCTGGAGATTTCTGGATGGCTAAAAGTGCTCCTTCAATTTTATGATAACGTCCAAGTCGCTCATCTAGTTGTCTTAATTCCTCCAGGGTAATCTCAATCTTTTCATTAAAACGATTTTCCAAATGTTGAAATTGTGCTCCATCTGTCACGCCGTGCTCGACTAAGAAATTATATTCCTTAATCAGCTCACGTATAGAGGAAATTTGAGCATTTTTAGTTACGACTGTCTCACCATTTTGTTTGGCCAATTGTCTTGCGACAGTCAAACCCATCATGTACCGATTTTTTTGTGATTGATCAGGATTGAGAAAATAAAAATAGTCTTTCTCTTTGATATAGATGGTATAATTTCCATCCTCATTTTTATCAACTTTATGAGAAGGTATTAAAATTGTACCACTATTTAAAGCTCCCATATCCATCTGCACGTAAATGCCTTGCTTGCTTTCTTGCTCGACCTGCCAGGATTCCACTTCCAATTTCAATTCAAAATCATTTGCCGTTTTTTCTTTTGATTCTTGGTATTGTTCTTTCAATTCCTCCACATCAAAAACTAACTGATTCTTAGAAATTCTCTCTTTTATTTTTTCAAGAGAATAGAGTCCTTTCTTCGATAATGTATCATCTCGGACATTTCTTTGTTGGGGCTGATCGAGCAATTTATACTTCACAAATTTTCCAGAGAAATCAATCTGAAGATTAAGCGCAGCTGACTTTTGTTTGAAATCTTCTAACGACAAAGAGTGCTTCAGAAGAAAATCCAGACGCTCCTTAATTTCAAACCGATAATTATTTTGTCTCCGCCAAGCAGAATACTTTGTATAAGAATTTTTCATAGTAGGCTCAATAATTTTAGCGCCGTATCGTGCCGCATGTTTGTCCGAAATGCCTCTCAAATTTTTCAAGGTTTTCTTTTCCCAACGAAATTTCTTGAGCGTTGAGGTATTGGTGGTATTAAGTATGATATGGTTATGAAGATGATCTTTATCCGTGTGGGTTGCGATCACAAACTCATAATTTCCACCTGTCAATTCTAACATCGTTTGACGGCCAATTTCATGAACCTGCTCAGGAGTCAAGTTATCATCTGGAGAAAAAGACTGGATAATGTGATGGGCCAATACTTGTTTTCCTGAAGATAATTCTTTCAAGTCATCATCTCCTTTTTTAAAGGCTGCAGCCAATTTTGTCATAACCATTTCCTCATCTGCTACGCTAAAATCAGAGATCCCATTGCCAGATACTAGCTTCATTTGAAGTTCACCATTATGATAGACAAGAGGAAAATCAAGATCACTTTCTGCGGTTTCTGACACAAGTGTTTTCGCTTCATTCAGAATATAGCGTACAGCTATTTTTAAATTGGAAGGAGTTTTAATTTGTTTGGGTGCTTTGATTACTACCATTCGTCATACGTCCTTATAGTTTTTACTTTTCGCTCCTGTAAACTTTTCTTCTCTGCGCTAGAAAGTTTGGCAGCTACCATCTCTTTCAACTCAGATAGATAGTCAATAACTTGTGCTACTTCCTCTGTCGTAACCCCTTGATTTTCGTTAGCATGCTTGGCAATTTGGTTGATGTTCGTGCCCACTCGATTGATAGCAACTCGAAGGTCTTTCAATTCAGAAAAATCAATTTGAACCACCTTCCCTTGTACCAGTTGATTCTTCGCATAGTATTGAAAAGATGGAACTCCCATTTGGGCCATCGCCGTTTTAATTTGACGATCTTCCTCTGGTGTTAGTCGTATCAATTTTTGTATATAGCGTTTTCTATTTTCTCGTTTCTGCATTATTTTTTTTATCCTCTTTCTCTCAAAGGCTCTGGCATTTTCTGACCAGGCATCATCCCCTGACTTCCTTGTGGCAAGCGTAGCAAATGGATATCCATTTGCGAAATTTAAAAAAAATCAGAGAAGGAGAACCCTGCAGTTTTCCTTCTTGATTTTCTCAGTTTTGGGGAAATCCCCAAGCCCCTTTCTTATATCTTTTGGAGTACAACTTCTAACAATTTATCGTAACCAACTGAAGATGTTTTTGAAAATAGATGATTGCTTATCACTATTTTCTACACTTTTTTCTTTCTGACCTTGCAACTTTTCAGCTAGGACAGAAAGTTGTTGAGTAGTTAGAGGCTGGAAAATAGACTGCCCAATTTGTATTTCTGTCAGTAAGATTTTTTCAGTGAGTACAGCTTGAAATTCTTCATCTGTAATCATCTTGAGTAGCTCAATATTTTCTTCTTCCCACTCCAAAAGAGCAGGATCTCCTTCAGGTAGTTGAGACTGTTCTTCCTCTAGTTGCTCCAGAACTTTTTGGCGAGTCAAGTCTTTAGCGTTTGGCAATACTCCTTGAACTCTGTCTCCATCCATGATTGGAATAAAGTCTGAAAGGATGATAATCAGTTGTTCTTCTTGTTCATTAGTCATGAGTGTTGTCCTCCTTGATGATGATTTGTTTTTAATTTGACCTTGGGTTTATTTGGGGTGTCCCGTTCGGTCATTTCGAGAAACCCTTCTCTTTTTTTGATTGTGCATCTGCTTTCAACTCCTGCTTGTGATCTTCGACAGCCTGCTTGCTCTGATCTTTAAACTTCTCCAGTTTTTGTTCAAAACTACGCTTCGTTTGTTTCTCCTGACTCAATCTTAATTGTTCCAATGCTTGATCCATCCGAACCATTAAACTTTTAGCTTCTTGTTGGACAATATCTAACTGTGCTTCTAAATCAGCAAGTGTCTCCTTATCAGCAGACCACCCAGATAGATAGTTAAAGGAGTACTCTGACGTATCAATACCATAGTATGAAGAAACAACATAAGCAACACTTTCAGCCTGGAGTTCAGCAGTGCTTCTAGTTAGATTTTCTTTTTGAGGATTATCTGCATGATGCAACTCTGCATGAGCCATCTCATGTAAGAAAGTTTTAATAATTTGAGCCTTGTTCATCTCATTACTACGTAAAACAATTTGATTTTCTGGGACAGAATAATATCCATGTTTATTATTTTCCATCTCCTCAAATCGAACCGATACATCATTTTCTTTTGCAATAGCCATCAGGGCACGGTAAAGATTTGCATAGTCCAAATCAGTCAGCTGTTCTTTCACTTCTGCAGCTTTTGGCATCTCCTTTCCTTCTGTCTGACTAACATCAAAAACTGGTACCAAACCAAAGAATGTAACTGTTTCTGGTTTCCCATTTTTATCCAATATTGGTTGGTTATTCTCATCATTTTTGATCTTCGTCATAGGTTTAAAAATACGTAAAGCCTTCTCACCTTTTTTCACATAGCGACCAAAGTTTTCTTTCCACTGCTTGAAAGAAGCTACTTGCCTTGCTTCAGGATTTTGTGCAAGAATTAAGCGTAAGTTGCGATTAGAATAATTATTTAGTTGGCTCATTTTCGTTAGATAGTCTTTGTACTTATCTGAATCCAGAAACTCCTTAATCCCTTCTTTAAAATGACGACTTAATCCTGCCATATCTTTATTTTGAATAAAATCTGCGACTGCAAGACTGCCAGCTGCTAACACAACTTCGTCCGCTTGTAGACTCTCCTCGCCCTCTGGTTTAGAACCTGGTTTCGATCTAAAATCATACGGATTCGTTCCCTGAAGCAACTCCTCCTCATCAGAAACACCATCAGCATCCGCATCATGTTCCAACTCCTGCTTGTTGTAGCCTTGTTCTTCTAGTTTGATTTCTTCCTCTTGTGATTTCTCAAATTCTTCTCGGACTGTGGAGATCGTTTGTTCAACTTTTTCTGATAAACCTTTGATTTCTTTTTGCCATTTTTCAATAAGGGCCAATTGTTCCATAGGTGAGTCTTTGACTCCCAACTTCTCAAACCAAGCAGATAGATTTTCGACCTCAACACTATCCATTCCATCAAAAGAGATAAATCCAAGGCGACCATCATGACTACTATCTGTAAATCCAATTGGACTATTTTCCAAATCTCCAAATGGGAGTTGGGATAGAAGTTGATCTGCGTAAAGAGTATCTTCTAAAGCGTAACTGAACTGAGAAATATCTAACTCACTCGCCAATCTCTCCAGATGATACGGAGTGAATATGGCCCCATCTATCTTCATCAATTCTGGGTACTCTCTCATTTCTCGTGTTCCAAGTCTTCCTTTGTGAGCGATTGGGTTAATCTCATTCCCAATATCGTAACGGATGCCATCCTGGATCAGTTCACCATCGGGAGCGTAGATACTAAACTGGATCTTAGTTGGAGAGATGTAACCTTCTGGGCGACCATCAGTCACTTGTTTTAGTCCTTCCTGATGTAACGGATAGAAGCTCTGATTGGCCTTGTAAAGCTCTCTAGCAAAATCTTGATAAGATATCAGATCTGTTTCTTTAAAGGGCAATTTAGGCCCATCTGGGCGCTCCTCAGCCCATTGAAGGCGTACATGGTAGTTTTCTTTATAGATATGATCTTGTTTCCATTCTTTATAAAAATCTGAATTTGTGTCTAGAAGATGATCTTCTCCAGCTGCAGCAACAATCTGGTCAAATTTATCATTGTACCGTTTCGCATAGTCAAGATACTGATTCCAGGCTTGATGAAATTCTTCTGGAGTTTTTGAGATGTCACCTGGCACACCTAAATTATAGACAGTATCTAGGACTTGAGTAAACATAGCTGAATCAAGTAGTAAGCCATTCAGTGTGTTTTCAGGAGTTATTTGTTCAATTCCCTTAGTTGTATCAAGCTTGATTTCTTCAAACAAGCCATCTTTCAAAATGGTTTGCAACTCATTTCCTCTATCCTTGACATAATCCTCATTGATAGACAACTGTTCAATATTACCATCACGTTCACGAAAGACAGCAAGTATAACTTTTTCCTTAGTTTTCTCTACATCAACTTTTAGATCTCTCTTGATTTTCATGAGAGATGCAGGGACACGTTCTTCTCCTATATCTTTGAAAAGAAGCAAGAAATCCTCGTCTTTACTCTTGATAGCTTCTGAAAAGTTAAGTCGTTGCGCAATTCTCACTTCGTCTAAGTTATCCAAAACAAACGATTTAGGATCAAGAATATCCTCTAGCATAGGAATAACTTGTAATTTTTCTTTTAGACTATTACTAACCAGTATTTGATTATAGTCTCCCCTTCCCTCAGCAAAATCGACTACAAAATCTCCAGCATTCCTACCTGGAACAACTGGCCTGATTCCTGTTAAGTGTAAAAAGTTTTCTCGTTTAAAATTAACATCTAGCAAACTCACCTCTCCATTATTGGAATAGAAATAATAGATTTTACTATTCGCTAATTCCTCTAAATACCATTGAGATGATTTCTGAATAGAACCAGCGTACTGATTCATTCTTTTCAAATCATCAGCTGTAATTGGATGGTATTTCGATTGTCTTCGTTGCACTTCCTCAAAAGTTGTGCTAAAATGTAAGTAACGATAGGGTGATGTCGGGTGACTGGCAACAGTTTGCTCAAAGGTTGCTGATAATTCAGCTTCAGGTTCGGCACTGCCTACAGCATCATGCTGTGAATAGCCCTCTCCACCACTGGCCCTATCATTCATTTGCTCCTGGGAACTCTCAGGAGCTTTTTCTGTGCTCTGAATTTGTTTTTTGGGCTCCCTACCATCTCCAAGAGGATTGGAAGGTTTTTCATAGGTCACTGTTTTGTCCGAATCAATAACCATTTGTTTTCTAGGCTCTACTGAAAAACCTATATTATTCCAGTTTTCCTTCAACCACGCTGCATCTTCAGGAGAAAGGTGGCTGGTATCAGGAAAAGAACTTGATGAGTGAATTTCCTCAGTCTTCTCCATTTGTTTTTCCTGCCTCAGAATCTCATTCCAGTCTGTCTTCTCCTGACCTTCACGTTGTGGTGGTCTTGCATCGATAACTGGGATTTTCTTCTCCCGTAGTTTGGTGATAAAGTCTGTACCTGCTTTATCACGATCAACTGCCAACGTGATGAGATCATCGTATTTGTGATCTTGGAAAAGTGTGGAGGTTTCCGCTGCAACAGATAGGAATCTCGAGGTACGTGTTAGTTCGCTAGACTTGGTATAATCCCTTTCATCCATCGCAATCTCCCCTCGATCCTGTAACATTTCAAGAACATAGTGGGATAATACTCCCTCTTTCAATCCTTCCATCGCAACTAGTCGAACATCGTTTAATTCGCCCTTATGAAGCTCATAATAGCTCATAAGGTCAATTGGTGCCTCTGTCACAATTAAACGCTCAGGAGAGCCTATAGAAACGTTTAAGCCACTGATAGCCTCTGATTGATACATGATTTGTTTCAAGTAGCCCTTACCTGGATGACGTTCTTGATCAGGAACAAGTCCCTGAAGGCTCGCACCTACCAGTTGCTGATTTCTATCCAAGTATTTAAAAACTAATACGTCTTCTATAACGCCCTCTTTGTCCTTACGTTTAGCTTGAGCAATTACTCCCTTCTCAAGGAAGAAGTCGATTGTATCATCAGAGAGACCTCTAATCTCCTTAAGATAGGCTCTCGCCTCCACAAATGGTTGTTCGTAAGGCGCTAGTGTATAGTTGAAGGGTTTTCGCGCTTCCTCTACTGGTTTTGCTTCAGGAAAGGAACCTGTCTCCAAGAATACCATAGCATCTTTATAGCTGACATTTTGCATTTGTTGCACGAGATTGATAGTATCGCCAAATAGGTTTTGAGAATACCAATGCCAGGTATTTTTCACAGTATCAATCTTAAACGAGTCATGCTCGGCCCAGTAATACTCTCGGTGTGACTTTCTCTTCATTTCCATTCCGAGACTACGAGCTACTTCTAAAATATCCAGCGATTTTGCCTGTGCTTTTGTTAAAACCATCCTGTTTCCTCCTCGACCAATTCCTTGAATAAAAGATAACCCTCAGGAGTTGCATCTAGTTCACTAACAACTAATGGATCTTCCTGATTCGTTGTCACAAAAAGATGAGGAGCTAATTGATAAAAACTCTCCTCATCTGCCTGTATAAGTAGCTGCCAAATAGCATAACGTTCTGTGGCTAAATTTTCTAGCTTTAATGCTAGAACCTGCGAGATACTCTCCAGGTATCCTAATTGTGTTTTAGGTGTTTCCATCCTACTATCCTTTCTGTATGTTAGGCCACGAATAACTCTTTTAGCTGCGGAGTCAAATCGTTGGCATATAAAAGCAAGCCGTCGATGTCTGTTCCTTTTCGAGTGTATTCGTACCAGTTTTCTTTGTCTTCAGGGGAACTTGCAATCTCATCTTTTCTAGGATGATCATAGACACTTGCTTTTTTATCTCTGAAGACATTTTGTTTAGAAATAAAGACCAATCCTTCTTCTACCCCAATTCTTGCGACTTCATCTGGAGTTAGAAGGGGACGGCCTTGAATTTGTTTATTTTCACTTGATGATCCATTACGATAACTATGCGATTTTGAGGTGGATCGAGTGCGTATAGTCTGCTTACCTGACCTTGTAGAATAGTATTCCATCGTATCCTTGTCATTTGTCCCTAAAAATAGGTGAGTAGCACAGTTATTAAAGATGGTCTTCCAATCACTTTTATAAAGTGATTCTAGCTGATTGACAGCTTGGATGATAATCTTAATAGACATCTCACGACTACGAATAGAAGAGAGGACCTGGGCGAAGTTTGGAATACGGCCAATTTGTGCAAACTCATCGAAGATAAATTGAATGTGGCGAAGATTTTTTCTACTGTAGCCAGGTACTTTCCCTTGCAAGATATCATCAGCCTTATGTGTAAGAACCTCAAAACCAATCGCAAACAAGATTGAGGAAAGAAAATTAAAGGCGTTATTGGTTTCAGGAATAGCAATAAAAACAGCTGTCTTTTTCGTATTCCAGGTATCCATTTCCATGGTATCCTCACTAATCAAGTTTCGGACATCTTCGTGGTCGAAGATAGAATAACGAGAAGACAAAATCGCTACCACACTGTTTCTTGTCTCGCCTCTGAAATTTTGGAATAATTTCCACTGTTTATAAGCATAGTTGTTAGGTTGATGTTCGTTCAGTTCTTCAAACATCTGCTCGACAGGGCTTGGTACATCTGGATCCTCTCGATACATATTTCTTAATAGATCCGCAACGTGGCCTAGGTTTGGCATATATAACTGGACTCCAGTTTCAGGATCCTTAGAGTCAAAATAGAGATAACCAATCAATGCACGTTGCAGCATCAACTCTGCTTGAACCCAGAAGTCTTCTCCAGTATGCTCACTCTTCTTTGTTCCCTCAGTAATTGCTTCAGAAATACGATCAATATCTAGCTCAGACTTCATGTAATGAAAAGGATTAAACCGATCTGAATTCTTGAGCCGAATCAAATCAAAGATTTTAACGGCATAGCCAGTTTTCTCAAGCATCTTCCCAACTTCGTGTACCAGGTTTCCTTTAGGATCCGTCACAACAAAGTTTGAGTTCATCTGCATTAAATTTGGCAATACAAAAGTAAAGGTTTTACCATCTCCTGGAAGACCAATGACAATCACATTTTTATTGAGCTGAACATTGTAGGCTAAGCGAAAGTTAAATAAGCCCATTTTAACTTGTTTTGAAAAAATCATATTCTTCTCAAAATCAACGTCTTCAAACCGTCTCATTTCCTTCAAAGTCGCAAAACGAGCACTACCTTGCTCTTCTCCCTGACGATATAAATTCTTATCCATAGAAGCATAGACAAGCAGTGGGAGGCCGAATCCGATCAACCCTGCATATAAGGCTCCTGAATCAAAGAAAACACCAAAAGAGAAGCGTTCCCAGTGTTCTATCAACCAACGAAGCCGCAACATTCCCATGAAAGGCACTGCTGCAGTCGAAAGTTGGTAGTAATGGTAAAAGGACTGGAAAATAACAAATGAAAATAGCCCCACCACCAGGTAGGGCCATATAGGTTTTCTAATCATCGTGTCTTCTCCTTCCCAATCTCCTTCGTAACTACTGGCATCGTTCCTTTATAGACCTTATTTGTCTTATAGTAATTGATTTTATCTTCAGGAGTCATTTCATGTGGTTTCTTCAGCACCTTTTTCGCAAACTCTTCCAATTTTTCTGGGCTTTTCGTGATATCTGCCAACATCTCTTTGAGAGCCTTTTCTACCAAGGTGCGATTTTTTGTTTCAAAGAAGAGATAGTTTGTACCATCTTTTTGATGATAAGTAAAACCTACCTTATACTCCTCCAGGTAATGCTTCAACTTAGCCAAGTGAACTTCACTATTTAATAACTTCTCGACATCTTTTTTTGATTTTGTGGCCATAAAGTCATTGAATAGCGTCTCCCCTTCAAAAGTTCGATTTGCCGCCTTATGTTGTTTCTTGTCATAATGGGCTTTTGCGAGGGCATACAGAGCTTGTATCGTCATCTCCAGAGTAACTTTTCCTTTTAAAGCCAGAGAATGACTGACTTTTTCTTGATCCATGTAAGACCTCCTTTATTTTGGATAATTGGATAGTTCTGGCTTAGCAATAACCTGGAATCCGTAAGGTGCTGAAGGTTCTTCCTTCACAGTAACTACCAAGCGTTTCTGACTTCTATTCTCACCGTCTTTCACGGCCACTACATAGGTTAGCTGATAAGTTGTTTCATCAACAATCAAGCTAGATTCCAAAATCACAGACTGCAGTTGACCTGCTTGTCTATCTATCGTTAATTGAGGAGCTACGAAATCAGTCATTTTCCCTTTATCAGAGTAAAGGGCTGGCAAAAAGTAACGTGAAAAGGCATCTAGTTCTCCTGTTTTTGACTGAATAGTTTTTAGATTTGAAAGTTCCTTGGACAAGGCCGAGAGTTGCTTTTCTTGATGGTAAACTAGCGTAAGGGATAAGCCAGCAAGTGTCAGACTTCCTACTAGACCAAACAACACCAGAACTCTTCCTAAATACACCCAAAAAGAGCGTTTAGAAGAGGTTCGAGGTTTGGGAGTTTCATGTTTCAAGGAAGTGGCTTTAGCTTTCTCTTCAGGAGTCTTCTCTACATGTTTTGTTTCAGGCTGGCGCTTAAAGAAAGAGTTTTTTGCTTCTTTTGCTGGGGCCTCCTGGTGATTCAACGTACCAGGCTTCAGGAAGAGGCTATCCACAATTCCCTCAAACGGCAAATAGACATCTTCTTGGTAGATCACTACATTCTTTTTATCCAGTTCCTCTACCAATAAAACGGCCTCTGCCCCCTCATGCTTAACCTTGGCATTTTCTCGCTCCAGGGCTTGATACACAAGGTCTCGATTCTTATACGTTGTGGTCGTGTTTTGTGTCAGATTGGTTAAACGGTACATGTTTTTCAGCTCCTTTCAATTTTCCTTCAGCAAGAGCTGTTTCAATATCAGCCCAGGTTAAATTATGTTCGGCCAAGTAGTTTGACCGTTCCTCATGTTTGGCCAGAATGATTTGAGTTTCTAGCTGCTGCAGTTTCTCTTCTTCCTTCTTGGCCTTGGCCATATAGTCAGCTAAGCGGTCTTCCGCTTTCTGTTTTTGTTTTTCCAAAGTTTCTAATTTTGTCATTGTTCCTTTTTCCCTTCTGTACTTTGTGTTTGGTTAGTGATTGGTTTGTTTAACGATGGAATACTCGCCTTTTCGCTGGTGTTCAAGCTGTCCACAATCAAAATGGGGTCAATATGATTTACCAGGTATTTCCCATCTTGCTTGCTGAAGCGAATCCGTATGGTTCTTGAAGATCCTACGTTTGTTTGGGCGTTAGTATAATCATACTTCTTCTGTAACTGTGTCTGAGTGTATCTCACTTGAGCTAGGGCAACATGGTTTTCTTGATCGATGTAGATGGTAGAAGACCTCATCTGTGTATCCACTACATAGCCCTTATAGGTTTGTACCGTTGGTTCTTCTTCAGAGTTCACTTCCTGATTGTAAGCAGCTTCTGTCATATAGGGCAAATAGCGATTTCTATTTTCTCCCAGATCCTGCTTATTGAAGTAAGCCGTCAAGAATTCCTTTACATATTCTTGCGTTAGTTCGCTTCCCTCTGCTTTGGTTTCTTGTTGCGTAGTTTCAGCTTCCTGTTTAGCTTTCTTTTGTGATGAGGTTGCTGCTCCAATCCAGAATACGAATCCTAGAACTAGCACAACTCCTATAAGGATTCCTCCTACTTTCAGGAGTTTCAATTTCTCCATATCTATCATTTTCATGATTTACCTTCTTTCTTTTTTAATTCGGTGTCGCAAATGTATAGTAGTCAGCTGGATAGAGAACACGAAAATGGACCTTATCCTGTACACCTTGGACATTACATTCCGAAACTAGGAATGAACCGTCTAGGTTCACAGCTTCCACAATCGCAACATGACCGTATCCACCTGGTGTCCCACCAAATCCACCTAGAATTGATACAACAGCCCCTCTCGTTGGTGACGTACTGTACTTCCATCCTTTTGCGACTAGGCTTGTTACCCAATCCTGACCATTTCCAAGGTAACCATAGGACCCTGATAAGTCTGTAATCGTTCCTAGTTCAACTAAACGATTATACGCATACCAAGTACATTGACCAACTGGGTAGCCGCTTCCTTGTTGTGTAGTCATAGAAGCTTGTGTAGGAGGGTGCTCCACTTTTGACTGATACTCGGCAGGGAAATTCCAGGAAGATGCTAACGCTCCACCTCCTCGAACTTGTTGAGTAAGAAAAGCGTGGATCTGCTTAGCATTATTCTGGCGCTCTAAGACCTTATCTCCAGAGTTTCCTTCCCAATTAACCAGGAAACGCTCTGTAAGCGTCTCTACATCCTCTGTACTAGTTAGAATTGAAGTTAGTCCTGTGATATAGTAAGGAGTATCCCCCTCCAACATAAAATCCAGTTGCAGTTCCAAATCATACCACTTCTTATTCTTAGATTTTGCATAGTTTAATAATAGAGTATGTCTCGTGGAGCCATCCGCTGTATCTGTCCACTGTCCCAATCCTAAACCTCGTCGAAGAATATTTGGGTATCTTCCGTTATAAATCGCTGGTCCTCCTATAGCTAACCATGACTCATCATCCCATGAAGAAGAATCAGCCCCTACTGGTGGGCTAAGATAGTCTCCTTCAGCACGTTTAGGATTGATATTACTTTCAGTTGCAAAGTTCCCAAGCATGGCTGCCAAACCATTATCTGTCAGCCCTGGTACCTTTTGCTTCAAGTAATCTTTTATCGCTCGTGATTTTTGCCCCAAATCGCCATTAAGTGTGGTAATGACTGAGGTTGTCTGATTGTACGTGACAGATTGAAAGTAAAAGCCTGGATTAACTGATGTCCACTTTTCTTTCTTATCCTTTGTCGCTTTTTCCTCCAATTTTTGATACTGAATGATCTGGTAACCATTTGCCGTTACCTTCCCAACCTCATCTCCAGCTTTGACCTGATCACCGTCAGAAACACGGATATTTCCTACCTCTTCATAAGTAAAGATGGCTTTATCTGTTTTGATGGATACAGTCATATCATCTGTCACACTGACTTGACCGTCAATAGGAGCTCTTAGAGCTTGTCCTGTTGAAGCTTTTAGTTGTGTTTTTTCATAAATTTCACTCTTAGAGGTATAACCAAATCTCTTCAGGATAACTAGAGGAGCTTGATAAGAAGGATCGTCTTCCTGGTAAAATGGATTAGCTAGTTCTTGATAAGAGGGGTATCGACCAACTTCTTTAGTCAACTCCTCTAGCTCTTTATACTCTTCTAACTCGCTATCACTCAACTTAGTCCACTTGAGATCTGACGAGGGGCCATATAAGTCAGCCATCTTCTTCAAATTGTGAGGGTCATCATTCAAATGATTCCAAAGATCATTCAAGGCATCAGAATAGTGATTAAAACCTAATGTCCCAGCCCATTCACCACCTGTTCCATCTTTCCAGGAACTCTCTGGCTTCCAATCACTACCGTAGCGAAAGTTCATGAAAAAGAGCATATCATCGATGTTCGTCCAATAGTCAACCTTATCATTTGACTTCTCTCTATCACGTTTACTGATTTGAAGCCAGGATTTGTTCAAGTCAAATTCATTTTGTTGGACTGGACCACTCCCTCCAAAAACAGACATAAATATCCCAAATACTGCAAAGATGATAAACATTAAGAAATAGGACTTGACAGCTAAAGGATTTGTTAAAATCGAACGTAGTATTTTTGACGAAAACTTTAAGACTTTTCCTGTACGTTTTGATGCCTTCCCAAACTTTGAACGTCCCAGTCGCTTTTTGGCATGTTTCATTTTTTTGCTGAGTTTTCCTTCCCAGGAGAACTCTTTTGGTGTTCGAGTATACCCTCGCCCTCTGATGAAATTATAGCTTTTATTGAGCTGTCCATAGCTGTGCTTGATTGAATACTTGGATAATTTTCCTACAGCATTTAACGCTCTTTTAGAGGTGTTTACCTGGTACTTAAATTGACGAATATTTTGCCTAGCCTGAACCCAGTCTCCAAGAATCTCATTATCTCTGACTGTCTTCTCAACGTCGTGTCTCGCTTTCATTCGGGCACTTTGTTTTGCACGTTTCTTCAGGCGGTTAGGAATATAACTATCATCTGCCTTTTTAGCTCGTTTATAGAGCGTTGTGGCAATTTGTTTTTCCAACTTTGCTCGATCACGTTGTTGCTTAAAGAAAAGACCTCTAGCTGTTGCTTGAGGTCCTTTGTGTAATTTATAATCTTTGTTCGCTAAGCGATAATTCTTCTTAGCTTCTTTAAATGCAACTCTTGAGTCTAAACGTGCTTCTTTAGGAGCTTTTTTATTATTGAGGTATGATCCTTCTTTGATTCTCCTCTTGCGCTCCTGTTTTAATTGTTTAGGATCACTTTCAAACAAAAGATATCACCTCTCTTTCTATTTTTTAACTATCTGTCGCAACCAATTGATAGAGTTTAGTATCTTTAGGAATAGGGTTTTCAAATGGAACAATTGTATCTCCAGCCACAATCAAACCCGTACCTTTTGCTTTTGGTCGCAAGACAAATCGCTCCAACGAAGGCGTAAGAGGGATTACCTGCTCCAGGGCTTCTAAGTCTGTCCGCTTCAGCTTCAGGAGGGCTAGAAACTCACAGTTTGCGACTAGCTTTCTACCTTCCTCTGTAGATAAAACAGTCTCTGGATTCTGTGTAATCCCTGTTGGAATAGCCCCGTACTTACGAATACGTGAGTATAGTTCTGTAAAGAAGGTTGCTTGCAGTTTATTTTTGAAGTATAGCTGCAACTCATCAAAGTACAACCATGTAATGGATCTACCTTGGTTATTGACTACCTGATTCCAGATGAAGTCCTGAATCACCAGGAGAGCAAATGGCTTCAATTTACCACTCAACTGCTTGAGATTGAAGATAATAAAGCGACTATTCATATTGACATTTGTAGGATGAGCAAAGATATCATTTGAACCGATAGTATAAGGTTCTGCCTTCAGCGCCAGATCCTTAGCTACGGCTTCAGGTTGACGTTCTAAAACTGCTTGCCAATCCTTAAATGTTGGTTTTTCAAATTCCTCATAGGTCTTTCTCGTTACACGGTCAATCATCGCAAATTCATCGTCTGATACCTCAGAGAATATATTCTCAAACAAGGTTGATAAGAGGTTTGATTTTTGGCCAATCGGGTCACTATCTTCTGCCTGTAATTTGTCCTTATCAGGTAGATCCAACAAATTAAAGTGATGTTGCGATCCAGGAGCGATTGTGATAATTTCTGCACCCAATTCTCGACCAATACCAGTGTACTCATCTTCAGGATCGACGATAATAATATTATCTTCAGGATAACGTAGAGTCGTAGGAATAATCTCTCCTCCTTTAGCAAGAACAGATTTTCCTGATCCTGAAGTCCCAAAGATACAACCTGAACCTGTATTCAAGTCTTTCTTACGGTCAACTGTGATAGCGTTCTTTGATAGCTGATTCTGGCCATAATAAATTGCACGTGGACTGTTAGATCGAAGATCTACGTTGGTAAATGGGACTTGTGTGGCCAAGTTACTGGTAGTCATATCTCTCATAAAACGGCGTTTTACGTTGATAAATGGAATTCCAATCGGTAGAATGGTATTCAAGGATTCTTCCTGGTACAAGTAACACTTATCCAGTTCTACCGTATTCTTACGGACAGATCGTTGAACCTGCTCTGTGTAGATATTCAACTCTTCCAGAGTGTCAGCTATGAAGAAAATCGTCATCACACCTGAAAACATTTTTTGGTCATTGTCCTGGAGTTCTTCAGTCCATTTCTCTGTTTCGCGAGATGTCTCCACAGCTTTCCCACCAACCGCCAGGTCACTTCCATAACCTTCTTTTGCGGCAGCCTTCTGACTTTTGATCATTTCCCTACGTACACTTGACTTAACTGTCTTGATTTTCTTCAGTGCATCTGCAGTATCATAGGGCTTCGCATGCAGACTGATAGCCAGTTCAATTCCTGTATCCAGGATATTCTTAATCAGTTTGTCATTCAAGAAGGTAGGATATTGTCTAACATACATCACCCTTGCGAAACAATCATCAATTTTCATATGATCTTTTTCAAACTTCAGATAGTTTGGAGCTACAAAGTCCCTGGTGGATAATCCAGAAATAGCGATGTCTTCATAGTTAAAATCAATAAAACCTTCTCGCCTCAAGAGTTTTCGGAAGATAAGAAGACGATCCAATCCCTCTAACTCCTTAAAGGAGATTCCTAAGCCACTGTATTGACTTTCAATAACGCTGGCTGTATCATCAAGGATTCTTCTAGCTTGATGATCCTGGTCTGTTTGGGTAGTAATCGTCAGATATTTTTCTACCTTGAAGGTGTTTTGTTCCTGAGAAAAACGATCATTGATCATCGCATTGTATTCTTTACGATAATCATCATATCCGTCTCCAACCAAATCATAGCGAATAGAAGATAAGCTATTGCTTTCTACCCTACGATTCAGGATCAATAGCTGCATATCATTGTCAATGTCCAGCGAATTAAAAATATCAGCGCTTGTTTCAATAATATCAATTCGCTCATCATCTGTTGCAGTAATATAGCTTGTATCACCTAGGCGATAGGTCTTTGAAAATTGATCATTTGTAATTTTCATGAGGCCATCAGGCATCAACCATTGATAATTAAGACTATTCTGTGTAGATGCCGTCATGGTACGTCTTAGACGTTTGGCCCGTTCCCGTTCCTCCTTAGAGAGTTTCGGGGTTTTCTTTCGGCCGAATAAATTCATTTCTTGTGTATTCCTTTCTGTCATAATCTGTCTGATAAGAGCGTTCCTGCTTGGTTAACATGAAACGAACATTATCTTTAATTTTCTCATCGAAATAACACCCGAAAATAACAAAAGGCGCTAATAACAAAATATCAACGCCATAAAGAATAGTATCAGGTGCCTTCAGCCAATAGAGGATGGTTGTGACAACTACTGTCAATGCGATACCAAATAGTAGCACTAACTGTCTCAGTGTCATATACCCTAAAACTGGCCTTTCGTAGCTATCTAAAGCCTTTAAAAATTCACTGCCTAAACGTGTCATTCTGTTCCTTTCTTTCCATTATCTGGGCCGTAAAAGGTATCTACAATTCCTGCAGAGCGTAAAGCAGATTCCAATGCCGATCTCGCTAGCTCAGAAGCTGCAATACCTCTTACCTTCAATTCCCATAACTCTTCCTCTTTTTCCTTAATTAAATTATCCATCCAAGCATTGTCTTGCACAAGCTCATCTCGCCGTTGCTTGAGTTCTTCTAAATTCATACTTTATCCTTTCCATCAAAAAAACAGCTCTTCTTTAGAACTGTTTCATTACCTACTATTTTTATTTATTGAGAAGTCTTTGCCAGAACGATCGTTTTTGTAAATACTCTATCTTCTCTTCTGCTACATTTTTCAGTCTACGTAAACGTTGTGATTCATTGGTTAGACGTTGATTTTTAGAGATAATTTCTCCTTTTTCCTGCTTCAATCTTTGTTTATCTGATTCTAGTTTTTGATTATCCTTTTCTAACTTCTTGTAATACTCCTCCTCTTCGTGATAGTTTCTCAAGATTGTTTCGGCTTGCTTAATTTCTTTTCTCAGCTGGTTGACTTTCTCAGTTTTTTGATTGAAGTTCTCTTCCAACTTCTCAATTTTTGCCTGCAATTCCTGACACTGTTCTTCATACGTTTTCAATGTGTGGTACTTCCTTTCATTGTCATCTAAAAAGACAAATGCTTCTATGTGGTATTTATCAAAATTCCCATACAGTTTATAGTTTGTTTCCTGATAAACTTTCCTCACTCTATCAGCAACACTTTTAACCTGTTCAGATGAAGTAAATTCTTCAGGTACATAAATCTTAGTAGACTTAGGGAAATGAGCCTTGGCTTCAAACAAGGGAATACCTTCTTTAGCTAATTTTATCCGTTTAACAGGTTCTGGTCTTCTCGTTTTATAAAATTCGATACCTAGTTGACCATTTAAACGGTAGTATTCAGAATAAGGATAAGTCTCATCGATATCAATCAAGAGCTTTAGAATAACAAAGTCTTCATCTTCAAATACAATCCGTTGCATCGGAGAAATAGCTTTAGGAAAAATATAAGCCGTATGATTGTCATATTCAATCTGAAATTTCTCAATAGTCTTGAAAGCCTCGATAAAAGCATTCAGCTCAGAGGAATACTCAAAGCTACTTTCTAACCCCTTTAACGGGCTCTCTTCACCTGGATAGTAACTAAAGTATGGTTGACCTACATAGCGACCATCTTTTTTCTGGCTACTTCTTGGATTAACCTTGAGACCCGTTTCCAAATCAAAAAGAGTCGCCTGTTCTTTCGGCGTCGTAATAATTTGTGCTCGCCCCTTTAGAGCGAGTGCTTGAAAAGCATTCACAATCTCTTCTTCTCTGGATTCTTTCCGCCATACTGCATAAAACTTCGAAACAGCCATACCATCTCTCCTTCAGCATTCTCTCCTTATTATACCATAATCTAGTTCACCTGCATGATATTCTTGGCCATGCGCTGGCTGCCAAATAGCATCATGATATAAATAATTCCTTTAGCTATGGAAACTAAGGCACTTGTCCAGGCTCCAGTTTTATCAACTGTCAAAAGATCGTTAGTTACAATAGCTGGATAAAGCATGATCACAACCACTAAAATCAATCCCTGAAGGACAGCAGCAGCATAGAGCTTAAAGAAGCCAAGGCAGATCGGACGTAAGCTATCTACCATATAACAAGCGACAATAATTTTAGCGATTCCCTTATACGTATAAAGCGTAAAGGAACGCAACAAGATCAACAACTTAGTCGAGATTTGCCCGATAAAGTCAACGACATTATAAACAAACTGTAGCATTGACTTAGCCATCCAGTTTAAATTTGTCCAACTAAACTCAGCATCATTTTTTATCTCTTTAATTCCCAAACTAGCAATAGATTTGATAATGACATTAAACAACCAAGTTAAGGCATCAAAAATCGCATCCACATAGAGGATTAAAAAGAGTGCGATGGCATACTTGAGGATTTCTTCAATCCAAAGCTGAAAAGATAACTCCCCACCATTGCTTTTAAGATGCTGGTGCCAGTTCATGAGGTTGATCCCCATAAAAAGGAGAAGAAGCAAAATGGCTACCTTCTCCATCGAACCCGAAACAGTCTCCATCAGCTGATAAGCTGTCGCATTATAGTCTTTTAGACTCATGGTTAGTTGATCAAGTGTGGATTGGTTCATACAACCACCTCCTTTTTCTTCCTCATACTAGCCAAGAGATTGAAGACCTGTTGCCAAGGCTGTAAAAAGGGCTTTCAGAACGGCACCAAGAAGAGCACCTAAAATCAAACTTTGAATTCCTTTATCTTTCTTATCATCCAATTCACGTTTGATTCCGACGGCTAAATCCCAGGCTCCCCAAGCGGCCCATCCAATACCGATAATCCCACCGATATTTCCAATTTTGTTAATAAAATCTACAACTGCATCCATTATTTTTTTCTCACTTTCTTTTATAAAAAAGGTACTAAGAAAGATTCCTAGTACCTACTTTGTTTATTTAATACTATATTTCATCCTCTGGACGAAAGGTTAGAGAGAGGGCTGTAATTACAGCTAAGACAACGATAATAGTCGTTTCCCACCAGTAATAGATTGGAACACCGTGAGGGAAAACAAAATCTGTCATCAGATTATTAAACCATTCTGGAGCAGGAATGTTCTGCTTAGTTAGGAAAACATATCCCTGTAATCCAAAACCTATTACGAAGAAAGATACAATCTTAAACACAAACCAACCAATTGCTGTTGCAATCAAGCTCTTAATCAGATTAAAGATAAAGAGAAGAAACATGAGTGGAGTCGCAACCATCAAAACGGCAGCTCTCGCAATCACACTCGGTAGGTTCTTTATTCCTAACCAGGTGGCTTTCCCTAGCCAACGCAGGCCTTTTTTCCACTTCTTCTCTTCTTCAGGTTTGGTTACTTCTGATTTTGTTTTAGTTGGGGTATAGTATCTGTATCCACTTCTAGTCACATGTGCATCCATTTTCGTGTCCTTTCTCATCTCTCTTCCCCCTCTTTTTTATGGCTTCATTATACCATAGATGAGGGGGAATTTCTAGATGTTCTATTTTTTATACTTACGAAGACCTGCAAGACTCAATAATCCCAAAATCATTCCCACAACTGGAAGCATGCTTGCTGCTGTTCCTGTATTTGGAAGTGATGCTTGTGGCTTGTGTGGTTCTTTAGGCTCTGGTTTTGGAGGTTCTGGCGTTGTGGTTGTCACTTTAGCCGTCATCTCTTGTAAATTGACTGTATTGATAAAGGTATTTTCAACCTTCCCAGCTGCAATACGTTCGACTTCAATATAAAAATCAGCGTCAAACGTACCTTTCACTCCTAGAGAGTTCAAGAAATCTTTGTCAATAGTGTAAGCCCACTTACCTTCTTTCTCATTCCATGTTACTTTAACAATCTTCTTGATAAAGTTAGAGTTTGTACTTTGGTCAAACTCAAATTGGAAGGCATACGCAGAGCCTTTAGCAATCTTGTCTCCTGCCTTAACCACTTTTCCGTTAGACAAGACTACATCATAAGGCAATGTAAGCTCTTTTTCGGCAACATATTCTGTACCTCGAATGATACCCTTCCAGTTGCCAGTATAGCGATCATGCTTCACATCTAGCTTATCAATACCATCATACTGATAAAGTGTATCATGTTTAGCAGGAACAGTTACACCATCAAGGAAATAGCGTAAATATTCACCAATTTTAATTTCTTGACCATCACGAATCTTCTTATCATCTTTCTGATCCACAGCGTGTTTTTCAGGTTTCAAGTCAGGAACTTGCAAAGTTACCAAATTAGAGACAAAGGCATTTCCAAAGTCAATTTGATGGAAATCATTTTTCACAATTTTGCCTTTTTCTACAAGCAAACGTGCAGGAAGCTCAATCGTGATATTCTTAACTGGTTTCACATAGTTTTTATAGAATGAAGCAGAATCTTTCGCTACCCAAAGGTAAAATTCGCCTTTAGGATTCAAACCAGCTTCTTTCAAAATGCTTTGAATTTCTTTTGTGCGTTGTTTTTCAGAAAGAACATGGTACATATTAAAGAGCGCTTTAACATCTTTACCAGTAGAATCCTTCATAGTGATTTTGCTGTCATCTACCTTGTAAGCACCATCTTGAACATCATCTGCCATAGCCCATGTCTTACCATAAGTTTTAGAATCAGCAGTAAACGTTGAATAAGGCTTATAATCAGTAGTCAAACGGAATTTTACATTCTTATCGAATGTATTAGCCCCATCAATATTATGTCCGAATGTATCAACAATAGCCTTTTTAGGTTTTGGAGTTAATGGTTTCACACGCAAGCGTGAATAGTTCACTTTGACAGTAGGAACTAAAGGCATTTCAGGAATTTTTTTCTTCTCTGGTGGAGTTGGAGCAGGTGGAGTTGGAAGTGTTGGACGAGGTACAAACTCTTTTGGTTTTTCCAATTTAGGTTTAGGAATTTCTTTGGTATCCTTTTGTTTCAATTCAGGTTTACGTGGAGGATCCAAAGGGATAGTAATTGGCACAGTTGAACTTGCTTTACCAAACAATCCAACAGCCCAACCATCTTGATAGAAAATATCCTTATCGGCAAGGTTTTTGCCACCATTTTGTCTGATTACTTCTGCTCGTTTTGACTCAATTTCTTCCTCACTTGCCACACCTGCACCGATATGATAAGCAAAATTAAAGCTAGAACCATATCCAACAGAAAGAAGTGAACCAAGTGGAATATCTGACTCGTCTCCAACGTTTTCGTAATATTTACCACTAGCAGACTTATGTTCGCCCTTAAAATATTCTTTGCCACCACGAGTAATTTTCTTAACATCTGAACCGTTAGGGTTAAGGACAATGCCTTCTGAACCGTCTTGGTAAGTGAAGCGTAACTCCTGTCCCCAGTCAATGTCGTTGAAAGTTGAAGCAATCGCTGTCACAGCAGGTTTATTTGTCTTTTCATAGAATAAATCAACTTTAGTATCAAATTGAATCAAGTTCCCATATACAAAGTTAATAGAGCCACTTCCATTATCTTTACGAACATAAATTCTAGTATCACTTAACGGTTTTCCATCTTTTACAAAATAAGCTTCAGCACTATTAAAAGTAAACTTAGCAGAGATTTTCTTACCATCTTTACTTTCAGCAACATTGTGAAGCGTGAATGAATCGCCTGCCTTTGGATTTACAATTTCAGCAAAATATTCAGGATTTTTCCCAAGCAATCCTGCACGACTACCACTAATAGTAGTGTCAGAGTGCAAACCAATATAATCTTTTACAGCAGTTAGACCGTCAATACCTTCAAATGAAGCTGTTAGGTTGCTGTAATACCCAACGCTACCA